>DASYWD010000389.1 GCA_035936415.1 Longimicrobiaceae bacterium | reverse complement strand
CCTCGTCGCCACGCGCAAGTCCGCGGGGGCGGAGGAGGGCGCCCGGATCGCTCGGGAGCTGCGGACGCTCGCGCCGGGCGTTCCGGTCGCGGAGTGCTGGATCGCCCCCGCCTCGCTGGAGCCGGTCCATCCGGGGGGCGGGGGGCCGCCCCCGGCGGCGGGAGATGCGGTGCTCGCCGTGGCCGCGCTCGCCGATCCGCGCCCGTTCGCCGAGAACCTGCGGGAGCGGGGTCTGGCGGTGGAGCTGGCCTCCTTCCCGGACCACCACCCCTTCGACGCCGCCGAGGCGGCCGCGCTGCTCCGGCGCGCGGGAGGCCGCCCGCTCGTGATGACGCACAAGGACGCCGTGAAGCTGCGCGAGATCCTTCCCCCCGCGGTGGACGCCTGGGTGCTCCGCCAGACGGTTCGCTTCACCTCCGGCGAGGAGGCGCTGCTGCGCGCCCTGGACGCCGCCGTCGACGGAGCGCTCCGGTGACGGCCACGGGCGTGCTCGTCATCGGGAGCGGGATCGCGGGGCTCTCCTTCGCCCTCAAGGCGGCCCGCTTCACCGACGTGGTGGTCGTAACCAAGAAGGAGCGGCCGGAGTCGAGCACCAACTACGCGCAGGGCGGGATCGCGGCGGTCTTCTCGCCCGACGACTCGTACGAGCTGCACGTGGAGGACACCTTCGTCGCCGGGGCCGGGCTCTGCCACCCCGACGCGGTCGAAGCGCTCGTGCGGGAGGGGCCGGAGCGTGTGCGGGAGCTGATCTCGCTCGGCGTGGACTTCACCCGGGCGGGGGCGCACCTCTCGTTGGGGCGGGAAGGGGGGCACTCGCGGCGACGCATCGTCCGCTCCGACGACCTGACCGGGCGGGAGATCGAGCGCGGTCTCCTCGAGGCCGTGGCCGCCTCGCCGCGGATCCACGTGCTGGAGGACCACGCCGCCGTGGACCTCCTGGTGGCGGAGGAGGATGGCGCCCCCCGCTGCTGCGGGGCGCTGGTGCTGGACCCGGTGACCGGAGAGGTCGCGCCCTTCCTCGCCCGCGCGGTGCTCCTGGCGACCGGCGGGTGCGGCCAGGTCTACCGCCACACCACCAACCCGGGGATCGCCACGGGCGACGGGGTGGCCATGGCGTACCGCGCCGGGGCGCGGGTGGCGAACATGGAGTTCGTGCAGTTCCACCCGACGGCGCTCTACCCCGCGCGGGAGCGGACGCTCCTCATCTCGGAGGCGGTACGCGGCGAGGGGGCGGAGCTGCGCCGGCTGGACGGGGCCGCGTTCATGGGCGACTACCACCCGCTGGGCTCGCTCGCGCCGCGCGACGTGGTCGCCCGCGCCATCGACCGGGAGATGAAGCGCACCGGGGACCCGCACGTGCTGCTGGACTGCTCCGCAATCCCGGAGGAGGAGATCCGCGCGCGCTTCCCCAACATCCTCCGCGAGACCGCCGCCCGCGGGATCGACATGCTCGCGGAGCCGCTCCCGGTGGTCCCGGCGGCGCACTACCTCTGTGGCGGCGTGCTGACCGACACGCACGGCCGCACCTCACTGCGGGGCCTCTACGCCACCGGCGAGACGGCTTGCACCGGCGTGCACGGCGCCAACCGGCTGGCTTCGAACTCGCTGCTGGAGGCGGTGGTGTTCGCGCACCGGGCGTCGGTCCGCCTGCAAGCGGAGCTCGCCTCGCTCCCGCTTCCCTCCTCTTCGCCCGCCCGGGAGGCGCCCGGGGGGCGCGGTGAGCCGGAGGGCGTCCTCCTGGTGCACGATCGGGAGGAGATCCGCTCGCTCATGTGGGACCTGGTGGGGATCGTCCGGTCCGACGAGCGGCTGGAGTTCGCGGAGGCGCGGATCCGCCAGATCGCCGAGCAGAACGAGACGGTCTGGGCCTCGTCCGTCCCCTCCGCCGACCTGGTGGAGCTGCGCAACATGGTGGAAACGGCGCTGCTGATCGTGCGCTGCGCGCGCCGGAGGCGGGAGAGCCGCGGACTCCACTACAACGTGGACCACCCGCACCGCGACAACGAGCACTTCCTCCGCGACACCGTGGTGGGGCGCTGAGATGAAGGTGCAGCTGCTCGCCGTGGGAAGGGTGCGCGGCCCGGCCGCCGCGGCGGTGGAGGAGTACGAGGGGCGGGTCCACCGGTACTTCTCCTTCGAGCCCGTGGAGGTGAAGGAGGAGCCGTACCGCGGTTCCGGCGGCGCCGGCCGGGTGCGCGACGAGGAGGGAAAGCGCCTCCTGGCGCGGGCCGCTCCGGGGTGCGAGCTGGTGGCGCTGCACGAGACGGGGAAGCAGTGGACGTCGGAGCAGCTCGCCCGGTACCTTTCGGAGCTGGCGGTGCGGGGAAGCCCCGGCGCTGCCTTCCTCATCGGGGGCGCCTACGGGCTCTCCGACGAGATCCTGGCCGGGGCGAGGCATCAGCTCTCCCTCTCCGCCTTCACGCTCCCGCATGAACTCGCGCGCCTGGTGCTGGCGGAGCAGATCTACCGGGCGGGGACGATCTCCCGCGGCGAGCCGTATCACAAGGGGCGGGAGGAGTCGGGGCGGGGATGAGGAATGAAGAATGTAGAATGAAGAATGTAGAAGGGGACCGCGGGGAGGGACGCGAGGCAGCGCCGGGGCTGGAGATCCTGGTGGAGCCGCTTCGCGGGGCGCGCCTGGTCCGCGACTACCTGGCGGGGGAGGGGAGCGCCCCGTCCTTCTATTCCGGCGGCTCTCCGTTCGAGCTCGCGTCGTTCCGCGCCAAGCTGGACGAGGTGCGGGGCCGGTTCGGGCGGGCGGAGCGGGAGCGCGCGGCGGCCGCCCTCCGGCCCACGTCGCCCGGGGCCGCGGAGCGCCTGGCGCGCTTCGTCGAGGAGGGCGGCGCGATGGTCACCACCGGCCAGCAGACCGGTCTCTTCACGGGCCCGCTTTATACCGTACATAAGATCCTGACAGCGGTGCGCCTCGCGGAGGCACTGGAGCGGGAGCTGGGCGTCCTGGTCCTCCCGGTGTTCTGGGCCGCATCGGAGGACCACGACTGGGGGGAGGTGGACCACGCGGACGTGCTGGACGCCCGGGGCGAGGTGCGCCGCATCCGCATTCCCGGAGACGACTCCGTGCCGCTCCCCATGAGCGAGCGGCGGGTGGGGACGGGTATCGAAGCAAGCCTTGCCGAGCTGGCGGATGCGCTTGCGGGGGAACCGCTTGCGGAGGATTGTCTGAGGCTGCTCCGAGAGGCGTATTCGCCGGACGCGACGATCGCCGGGGCGTTCCGGGAGACGGTCGCGAAGCTCTTCGCCGGGTTCGACCTGCTGATCACCGATGCCGCGGCCCCGGCGCTGAAGCGGGCTTCCGCCCCGGTGCTGGAGGGGGCGATCCTCCGCACGCGCGAGCACGAGGCGCTGCTCCGCGCCCGCACCGCGGAGCTGGAGGCGGCCGGCTACCACGGCCAGGTCGCGGTGCTCCCGGAGGGCGCCAACGTCTTCCACCACGGCCCCGCGGGGCGCGAGCGGCTCTACGCGCGCGGGGACGGGTGGTACACGCGGGGGGCGCGTCGGCACTTCACCGCGGAGGAGGTGCGCGAGGCGGTTGCGGCGGACCCGACGCGGTTCAGCCCCAACGTGTTCCTTCGCCCGGTGGTGGAGAGCGCCGTGTTCCCGACGCTGGCGTACGTCGGCGGGCCGGGGGAGATGGCCTACTTCGCGCAGCTTGGCCGCCTCTTCCGGGAGTTCGGGATGGGGATGCCGGTGGTCTACCCGCGATTTTCCGTGACCCTCGTCTCCCCGGGGGCGCGGCGCACGATGGAACGGCTGGGGATCGGCATGGCCGACCTGGATGCGCCGGAGCACGAATTGGTGCGGCGGCTCGCGCGGGAGCGCGTGCCCGCGGGGGTCGAGGAGGCGCTGCAGAGGCTACGGGAGGGGATCGCCGAGGGATACGCCGGGCTGATCGAGGCGGCGGAGGCGGTGGACCCCACCCTCCGCGGCGCGCTGGGGAGCCTTCGGAACCGGTCGCTCCTGGAGGCCGCGGACGCGGAGCGGAAGGTCGTCTCGGCGGTAGCGCGCGCGGGGAAGGGGGTCGCGCGCGACGTCCGGCGCGTCCGTGCGGAGCTCCGCCCGCATGGCGAGCCCCAGGATCGCGTGCTCAACGTCTCCTCCTTCCTGGCGGGGCACGGCCCGGCGCTCCTGGCGCAGATCGCGGAACGGATGGTGGTGCCGCTGGGCGCGGAGATGCCGGAGCGGGCGCCGGTCGAGGCGCCGATCGGGGAGGGCGTGTAGCCGTTCCGCTGCTCTGGCCTGGGCTGTGCACCTGCGCGCCGGGGCGGCCGTGCGCCCACGCGCTTCCTGAAACGATCGACCGCCCGCTCCGGTGAACTCCGGGCGGGCGGTCTGCCGGACGAGCGACGATGACACCCGAATCCGCGACCCCTCCGCAGGACGACGAGACCGCCGTGATGGCCCCCCCGCCGCCCGAGAGCGCCTCCTCGGGCCGGGCGGCGTCGGCGATGGTGGCGTCCGGGATCCTGCTGAGCCGGGTCGCGGGGCTGGTGCGCGAGAGCGTCCTCGCCATGTTCTTCGGCACCTCGCTCTACGCGGACGTGTTCCGGGTGGGGCTCCGCATGCCCAACGTCCTCCAGAACCTGCTGGGCGAGGGGACGCTGAGCGCCTCGTTCATCCCCGTGTACGCGGAGCTGCTGGAGCAGGGGCGCGAAAAGGAGGCCGGCCGGGTTGCGGGGGCCATCTTCGCGCTGCTGCTGGCGCTCGCCTCGGTGTTCGTGCTGCTGGGGGTGCTCTTCGCGCCGCTGCTGGTCTCCGTCTTTCTCCCCGGGTTCGAGGGGGAGCGTCGCGCCCTGGCCATCGTGACCACCCGGATCCTCTTCCCCATGACGGGGATCCTGGTGCTTTCCGCCTGGGCGCTGGGGATCCTCAACAGCCACCGCCGCTTCTTCGTCCCCTACGTCGCCCCGGTCCTCTGGAACGTGGCGATCATCGCCAGCTTCTTCATCTTCTCCGGGCGCCTCTCGCAGGGCGGGCTCCTGATCGCCGTGGCGTGGGGCGCGCTCATCGGCGGGGCGCTCCAGTTCCTGGTTCAGCTCCCCTGGGTCCTGCGGCTGGAGCGGAGCCTCCGCCTGGGGCGGCCGGACCGGGTGCCGGGGGCGCGGGAAGCCGTCCGCAACGCCGGTCCGGCGATCATGGGCCGGGGCGTGGTGCAGCTCGCCGGCTACGTGGACATGGTGCTCGCCAGCCTCCTGGCGGTGGGCGCCGTCGCGGCCATCGGGTACGCGCAGACCATCTACCTGCTCCCGGTGAGCCTCTTCGGGATGTCCGTGGCCGCCGCGGAGCTCCCGGAGCTGTCGCGCCGGCGGGGCGGCGCCGTGGACGTCCTCCGCGAGCGCACCAACGCGGGGATGGAGCGGGTGGCGTTCTTCGTGGTCCCCTCCTTCGTGGCGTTCCTCGCCGTCGGCGACCTGCTGGTGGCGGCGCTCTTCCAGCGCGGCGAGTTCGACCGCTTCAACACGCTCCTGGTCTACTTCACCCTCGCGGCCTACTCGCTGGGACTGCTCGCCTCCACGGGGACGCGCCTCTTCTCCTCCGCCTTCTTCGCGCTCCGCGACACCCGCACGCCGGCCCGGTTCGCCACGGCGCGCGTGGGGGTGGGCGCCGCGCTCGGGATGGTGCTGATGCTGCAGTTCGAGGGGGTGTCCTTCGACGCGTTCGGCGAGGAGGTGAGGATCGGGCCGGGGCTCTTCGGCGACCTCCAGGTGGGGCCGTGGAGGCTGGGGGCCGTGGGCCTCGGGCTCGCCGCATCGGTGGGCGCCTGGCTGGAGTGGATCCTCCTGCGGCGCCGGCTGCGGGACCGGATCGGGCCCGTCGGCGCGGGGCTGGGGCTGCTCACGCGGATGTTCGCCGCGGCGCTGGCGGGAGCTGCGGCCGGGTGGGCGGTCCGGTGGGCGCTCCCGGAGGTGCCCGCCCTGCTGGAGGCGGCGCTGGTGGTACCCGCGTTCGCCGGGGTGTACTTCGGCGTGGGGGCGGCGCTGGGGCTGGGAGAGGCCGGCGTCTTCCTGCGGCGCGTCGGGCGGGTGCTGGGCCGCCGCTGACCCGGAACGCGGGGTGCGGCCGGGGTTATCAGAGGGCCGAAGCTGAACCGAAAACCCCGCGCAGCAGCATGGTCCAGGACGCCCTGAAGTCGAAGCTCCGCCACCTTCCCGACCGCCCCGGCGTATACCTGATGAAGGATGCCGCCGGGGAGCTGCTGTACATCGGGAAGGCCAAGTCGCTGCGCCCGCGGGTGCGGTCGTACTTCTCCGCGTCGCAGGGGCACTCGCTGAAGACCCGGGAGCTGGTGCGGCGGATCGCGGACTTCGACACCATCGTGGTGGGCTCCGAGGCGGAGGCGCTGATCCTCGAGAACAACCTCATCAAGGAGAACCACCCCCGCTTCAACATCAACCTCCGCGACGACAAGACCTACCCGTACATCAAGGTCACCGTCCACGAGGCGTTTCCCCGCATCTGGGTGACGCGGCGGTTGGAGCGGGACGGCGCCCGCTACTTCGGGCCGTACACCGACGTGCGCCGGATGCGGCAGGCGCTGGAGCTGGTGAAGAAGCTGTACACCGTCCGCTCGTGCCGCTACGACCTCCCCCGGGAGACGCCGGCGCGCCCCTGCCTGGACTACCACATCGGCCGCTGCAGGGCCCCCTGCGTCGCCCTGCAGACGGAGACGGAGTACCGGGAGATGGTGGAGGAGATCGTGGACATCCTGGGCGGGCACACCCGCCGCGCCGCGGAGCGGATCCGCGCGCAGATGCACGGGGCCGCGGAGGCGATGGACTTCGAGCGCGCGGCGGAGCTGCGCGACGCGCTCGCCTCGCTGGAGGCGCTGGAGGCCCGGCAGACGGTGGTGGACCTGGAGGGCTCGGACCGCGACGTGGTGGGGATCGCGCGCGATGGCGCGGACGGGTGCGGGGTGGTGCTCCGCATCCGCGAGGGGAAGCTGCTCGGCCGCGAGACGCAGTTCCTCAGCAACCTGGACGGCGAGCCGGACGAGGAGGTCCTCGCCACCTTCGCCACGCGCTTCTACGCGCAGCGGAGCGGGATGGAGGGGTACGACCTCCCGCCGGAGGTGTTCTTCCCTCTGGACTTCGAGGACCGTCCCGTGCTGGAGGCGCTGCTCCGCGAGCGCGCCGGGCGGCCGGTGCGCAGCCACGTCCCGCAGCGCGGCGAGAAGGTGCGGCTGGTAGAGCTGGCGGAGCAGAACGCGCGGCACCTCCTCGAGGAGTGGAAGGTTCTGGGGAGCGGCGCCGCCATCCGCGCGCCGGACGCCCTGTACGAGCTGCAGGAGACCCTTGAGCTGGACGTCGTGCCGCGGCTGATCGTCTGCTTCGACATCTCCCACACGCAGGGGAGCGAGACGGTGGCGTCCGCGGTGGTGTTCGAGAACGGCGAGCCGGCCAAGGGGGAGTACCGCAAGCTCCGGATCAAGGGCGAGTGGGGGAACGACGACTTCGCCTCCATGCACGAGGCGGTCACCCGTTACTTCCGCCGCCGCGTGGAGGAGGGGAAGCCGCTCCCCGAGCTGGCGGTCATCGACGGCGGCAAGGGGCAGCTCGGGGCCGCGGTGAAGGCGCTGGAAGCGCTCGGCCTGGCCCAGCAGCGGGTGGTCTCGCTGGCGAAGAAGGAGGAGGAGGTCTTCGTCCCCGGGCGGCCGGCCTCCATCCGCCTCCCGCGCCGCTCCCCGGCGCTCCGGCTCCTGCAGCGGCTCCGGGACGAGGCGCACCGCTTCGCCGTGACCTACAACCGAAAGCTCCGCACCAAGCGGACGGTGCGCTCGGAGCTGTCGCAGATCCCGGGCGTCGGTGCGGCGCGGCAGCGGCAACTCCTGGAGCGCTTCGGGTCGTTCCGCGCGCTCGGCCAGGCCACCGAGGACGAGGTGGCCTCACTCCCGGGCTTCGGGCCCTCGCTCGCGCGGAAGGTGCTGCAGCACGTCCGCGGCGAGGCGGGGGAGGGGAAGGGCGGCGGCGGCTGACCGCGCGTACGGTTCGTGCGGATGTCCTCCGCGCCCCGGGGAGACCCCGGGGCGAGGTCCGCACACACACCCGACGGAGGGGGAATGAAGATCGCCGTACTGATGGGGGGGACGAGCGCGGAGCGGGAGGTGTCGCTGGCGTCCGGGCTCGGGATCGTCCGGGCGCTGCGGGAGCGCGGGCACGATGTCGCGACGGTGGACACGGCGCGGGGCTTCGTCGCGGAGGCGGACGAGGTGCAGCTTCTCCCGGAAGGGGTGCACGCCTCGCCCCCGGACGACACCCAGGGGACGCTCCGCCCGATCGAGCTGGCGGAGGTGCGGGAGCTGCGCGAGGCGGAGGTGGCGTTCCTGGCGCTGCACGGCGGAGCGGGAGAGGACGGGACGATCCAGGCGCTCCTGGGGCTGATCGGGATCCCGTACACGGGCACGGGCCCGCTGGGGTCGGGGATCGCGATGGACAAGGACGTGTCCAAGCGCCTCCTTCGCGACGCGCAGGTTCCCACGCTCTCGTGGCGGGTGGCGCGCGCGCCGGACTTCGGCTACGATCCGGACACGATCGAGGACTTCGTCGGCTATCCGTGCATCGTGAAGCCGTCGCGGCAGGGGAGCAGCGTGGGGCTGGCGGTGGTGAACGCCCCGGACGAGCTGCCCGCCGCGGTGCGCGAGGCGTCGCGGTACGACTCCGAGGTGATGATCGAGCGCTTCGCGAAGGGGCGGGAGCTGACCGTGGGGATCCTGGGCGACCAGGCGCTCCCGCCGGTGGAGATCCGCCCCAAGAAGGGGATCTACGACTACCACTCCAAGTACACGCCGGGGATGACGGAGTACCTCTGCCCGGCGCCCCTGGAGGAGGAGATCGTCGCCCAGATGCAGGCGTACGCCCTCCGGGCGTTCCGGGTGCTGAAGCTGCAGGGGTACGCGCGGGTCGACTTCATCCTCGCCAAGGAGCAGCTCTTCTGCCTGGAGGCGAACACCCTTCCCGGGATGACGGCCACCAGCCTCCTCCCCAAGGGAGCGGCCGCGGCCGGCATCCCCTTCCCGGAGCTGTGCGAGCGGATCGTCCGCCTCGCGGTCTCCGGCGCGCCCCGCTAGAGCCGGCTCGACCCGCCGGCGCAGGACCCCCACGGCGGCGCGGCCGGGCCCGCGCCGCCCCTCCGGATCGCAAAGGTATGGCGTACGCAACCAACCGGTTCGAGAATCCGTTCGGCTTCACGGTGACCCCCTGGGTGAAGCGCCTCCTGATCGCCAACGTGGCGGTCGGGATCCTGTCGCTCCTCCTCGGGCTGTCCGGAGCGAGCGGCGTGGTCGAGAGCGCCCTCGGCCTGGTGCCGGCCGAGGTCTGGCGGAGGCCGTGGACGATCGTGACCTACATGTTCGTCCACGCGGGCTTCCTGCACCTCCTCTTCAACATGCTCGGCCTGTTCTTCTTCGGGCCGCCGCTGGAGGAACGGTGGGGAGGGCGAGAGTTCCTCAAGTTCTACTTCATCGCGGGGCTGGGCGCGGCGCTGCTGTCCTTCATCACGCCGCACGCGCTCATCGTCGGCGCGTCGGGAGCCATCTACGGCATCCTGATGGCGTACGCGCTGTACTGGCCGGACAACCCGGTGTACATCTGGGGGATCTTCCCGGTGAAGGTGAAGTGGCTGGTGACCGGCATCGTGGCGATCACCGTGCTGGGGGCGCTGTCGTCCGGCAAGTCGGGTATCGCGTACCTGGCGCACCTGGGCGGCCTGGCGACCGGGTTCCTCTACCTCAAGAGCCCGTGGGCCCCGAGCGCCTGGGGGGCGGTTCCCCGGGCCGGCAGGAAAAAGTCGAAGGCGACGGGCGGCGGACTGACGTTCGGCTGGCTGAAGCGGGACAAGACCTCCCGGCCGCCGGCGGCGCCCACGCCGCAGAAGCCCGCAGGAGGCACGATCCGCCCGAAGGAGGAGCAACAGCTCCTGGACGACGTGGATCGCATCCTGGAGAAGATTTCTGCGCGCGGTCTCGGCTCGCTCACCGAGGAGGAGCGGAAGAGGCTGGACGAGGTGAGTCGGCGGTACCGGTCGAACTGAGCGCTCGGCCGGGATACGGCGACAGACAGATCGACAAAGACACCCCGGGGCGGCGAGGCAGACTCGACGCCCCGGGGCTTTTTTGTCCAGGCGCATCACGGGCGTAGCGGGTCTGGATGTGTCGCGCGTGGTCGGCGGTAGGAGGCTCCTCCGGCGGTGCGTAAACTCGCCCGGCCGCTGGTGTGGGCGGGGCGATTGTGCGGGCTCACACAGACGCACCGCCTGCTGAGCCTCCCACCGCCTCCCGGTCACCCTCTCCACTCCACCCGGGTAGGGATCGCCTGTGAAAGTTGTGCACAGACAACAGCGGGGTGGGTGTGCCGCTGTCACGCGGTGAATGAATATTCATCCGCTGGGACACAGTTCGTGCATCTTGTGAAGTGTGTCGGCGGCCCGCGGCGCAACAGTTTTAACAGATCGTAGAAAGTGCTCCTGGTCTGACGCTACGCTCTCGTGCTCAGCCACACCCGGTGTGCAGCCGAGACGAAGGCGGCTTGACGGGACACCAGAGCCGATCCTGGCCCGCCGGACCAAGATGGGCGCGCTCGGGTGGATGGATCCGCTCGGTCTGGGATGCGCGGAGCTGCTCCAGCAGTGGACGCTTCGGCAACAGCGGCGCGGCGCCACCCGAGGCCTCGCAGTGTGGCGAGAGGAGCCTCGCTCGACCGGAGCATCTGTTCTCGCCCGTGATGCTGATAATACGCATTATGTAAACTACGCCGTGTGGAAATCTGTGGAAAACCCCTCCTCGGGGTCTACTTCTCCACGTCGGAGGGCTTGCCCCACCCGTCGAGAACTCCGAAACCCGTTGTGAAGGAGAGATTTCCGCGGGGCGCAGCAAAAAGCCCCCGGAGCGACTCCTCGCTCCGGGGGCTCGGTACATACGAGTGACCTGCCAGGGTTACCCGTCGGTGAGGGCGCGCTTCGCTTCTGTGGCCAGCTCGGCGTCCTTGCCCGATGCAAGCGAGGCCAGCACGTCACGCGCGGCCGGGAGCGGGATCCGCCCCACGGCGGCGACTGCCGCGACTTTGAGGCGCTGCAGCCGCTTTCCGGCGAAGAGCTGCCGCTTCTGGAGGATCCCCGTCAGCGCCGGGAGCGCCTCCGCGGATCCGATGCTCCCGAGCGCCGCGACGACATCGAGCTGGAGGTCCTCGTCGCCGGACTCGTTGAGGATCCGGGTGAGGAATGGCACGGCGGCCGGGTCCGCCCGCTCCCCCAGGCGCCGCACCGCGGCCCGGCGCACGGATTCGTCCGCGTCACCCAGGAGGTCGAGGAGGATGCGCAGCCCGCCCCTGCCGTCGAGCCTCGCCGCGTGGCGTGCGACGTCCGCGCGGACCGTCGCGTCCGGGTGCTTCGCGGCCCGCTCCAGCCAGCGCTGCGTGAGCGTCGCGTCCACCCCCGGGAGGGCGGCGAGCTCCAGGACGGCGCGTGCGCGGGCGGCCGGCTCGCTCATCGCCCGGTCCAGGATGCGGGCACCGGTGGGGTCCCTCTCAAGCATCGCGCGGAAGACGGCTTCGCGCAGGCCGGCGTCGCCCGTCCGGACGGCGACGGTCTCCAGGATCGGAAAGGCCCCGCCCCCCACCGCCAGGAAGGTGCGGAGGACGCGCTCCCGCACCTCTCCCCCCCGCTCCAGCAGCTCCGCGAGGCGGTTGAGCACCGGGTCCGTTGCGGCCCTGCGGAGCCCCTGCTCCGCCGAATCCCGGAACACCCGCGACCGGTCCGGTCGCCGCGCTTCTTCGGCGAGGGCCTCCACCAGGGCGAGCGCGCGCATCTCCTCTCCCGTGTCCATGAGGCGCGGAACCGCTGCCACCGCGGACTGGACCACGCCGTCGAACCCCATGACCGCCGTCGAGCGCCGGAGCGAGTCCGCCAGGTCGTCGGCCTCCGCCGCATCGCCGCGCCCGGCCCCGGCTGCCCGGAAGAAGTGGTAGAGGTCGTCTGCGGGCGGCTCTTCGTGCTCCGCCGTCGGGGGAGCGGCGGGCGTCGGGTCCCCCGCCCCGCCCGCGGGGACCGGGTCTCCGCGGGTCTCCACGATCTCGAACTCCGCGAGATCGACCACGCTGTCACCGCTGACGAAGTCCAGTGCACTGGAGTACGAGGGCGTCTCCGCCGGGGCCGGTGCACTCTCGCCGGGAGCGGCCGCCGCGGGCGGCTCGGGCGGGGCATGCCGCTCGGGGCGGTACACCTCGCCGGACGAGGTGCTGAGGAACACGCCGCGCGGGGCCGCGGCGGCCAGGACCTCGACCACGCCCCTGGGGGGCATCTCCGCGGCGGGGCGCGACAGCGCGTCGAAGAGAGCCCGCAGGTCGGACTCCTCCGCCTCCGGAGTGAAGCCGACGCGGTTCACCCGCAGCACGATGAGCTGCGCCGCCGCGCGGAGGAGGAGCGGGTGCACCCCGCCCACCTGCTCGCCGCGGCGCGTGAACCCGGTGAACTGCACTTCTAGGACGAGGCTCTTCTCGCTCGCCAGGAAGTCGCGGAGCGCGGCGCTCCCGGCGATGGCTGCGCCCTCGCCCTCTCGGAGGATCCCCGCGGCCAGCGCGCGGACGAAACGGACTTCGGGGGGCGTGTCGGACATCAGGGAGAGTGCGAGAGTGCGGGAGTGCGAAAGTAGGACTGCAGGCCGGAGTGCGCGGTGGTGGCACCTTCAAACCCTCCCCCGGACCGGGGGAGGGTGCGAGGCTGAGCGAGCGGGTGGGGGGCCGCACCTCGCACCTCGCAGTCCCGCACTCCTCGTTCTACAGCTTGCCGAAGATGGAAAGGAATCGCAGCCGCCAGACGCGCCACACCGCCTCGCGCACGATCCGGCCGGACATCTTGCTCTCGCCGACGTCGCGGTCCACGAACATGATGGGGATCTCGCCGAGCCGGAAGCCCTTCTTCCACGCCCGGAAGCTCATCTCGATCTGGAAGGCGTAGCCGTTCGACTCCACGCGCTCCAGCGGGATCGCGGCGAGCACGTCGCGCCGGAAGCACTTGAAGCCGCCCGTGGCGTCGGCGATGGGGAGGCCGGTGACGAAGCGCGCGTAGACGTTGGCGTAGTAGCTGAGCAGGAGCCGGCCGATGGGCCAGTTCACTACCGTCACCCGGCCGTGCAGGTACCGGGAGCCGAGGACCACGTCGTAGTGCTCGATGGCCTCCAGGAACTGCGGGAGGTGCACCGGGTCGTGCGAGAAGTCCGCGTCCATCTCGAAGAGCGCGTCGTACCCCCGCTCCAATCCCCACCGGAACCCCGCGATGTAGGCTGTGCCCAGCCCCAGCTTCCCGCTGCGGTGAAGGACCTGGACGCGCGGCTCTTCCGCCGCCATCTCGTCGGCGAGTTCGCCGGTGCCGTCCGGGGAGCCGTCGTCCACAACCAGGATCTCCAGCCGGGGATCCTTTCCCAGGATCTGCGGGATGAGGCGGGGGAGGTTCTCGCGCTCATTGTAGGTCGGGACGATGACGAGGACGCGCTGCACGCTGGACCGGCGGTGGGGATCCTTGAATCGCTCGACGGCGAGTGGTAGGTTGCGAGGCTTTCAACATACCCCCGCCCGGCGCGGCCGACAAGTGAAAGTCCTGTACCTCGTGACCGCCTACCCGCGCCATTCCGCGGACGTCATCACGCCGTGGCTGGTGGAGACGATCCGGCGCCTCGGGGAGCGCGGGATCGGCGTGGAGGTCCTCGCGCCGGCGTACCGCGGCCTATCCGACCAGACGGTGGACGGGGTTCGGGTGCACCGCTTCCGCTACGCCCCGGCGGCGTGGGAAACGCTCACGCACGACCAGACGGCGCCGGACCGGATCCGCGAGCGGCCGCGCTTCCTCGGCCTCGTCCCGGGGTACGTGGCCGCCGGCTCGCTGGCCGCCGCCCGCCTTGCCCGCTCCGGCCGCTTCGACCTGCTGCACGCCTTCTGGCCCCTTCCCCACGGCCTCCTCGGCCTGGCGGCGAAGCGCGCCTCCGGGATCCCGCTGGTCTCCACCTTCTTCGGGGTGGAGCTGACCTGGATGGAGTCGCAGCTCCCGTTCCTCGGCCCCGTCCTCCGGCGCATCGTGCGCGGCTCGGACGCGGTGACCACCATCTCCACCTACACGACGGAGCGGCTCCGGCGGCTGGTTCCGGACGCACGGTCGACGGTGATCCCCTTCGGTGCGACGGTGGAGGCCCCCCCGGAGCCGCCCCCCGCCTCCGACCCGGCCGCGGAGGGACGCCCCTTTGAGCTGCTGTTCGTGGGGCGGCTGGTGGAGCGGAAGGGCGTGCACGTGCTTCTGGACGCCCTGGCGCGACTGGACGCGTCGGTCCCGCTGCTGCTGCGGGTGGTCGGCGACGGCCCCGAGCGCGAAGCGCTGCAGGCGCGCGCCGAGCGGCTGGGGCTCGGCGCGCGGGTGGTATTCGAGGGGTTCGTCTCCAGCGAGGAGCTGGCGCAGCGATTCGCGGCCTGCGACGCCTTCGTGCTCCCGGCGGTGGTGGACGCCAAGGGGGACACGGAGGGGCTGGGCGTGGTGCTGCTGGAGGCCATGCTGAACGCGAAGCCGGTGATCGCCAGCGCGTCGGGGGGGATCGTGGACATCGTACGCGACGGCAGGAACGGGTGGCTCGTCCCGCCCGGGGACGCGGAGGCGCTCGCGGCGGCGCTGCGGGCCTGCATGGCGGACCCGGAGCGGCGGCGCCGCTTCGGTCTCCAGGGGCGTGAGGACGTGGCGGCGGGCTTTTCCTGGAACGCGATCGTCGACAGATTGGCGGGGCTGTACCACGAGGTCGCCGCGCACCCCCGGGTGTGACCCGCCCCATTCCGCCTGCGTCTGCTCTTCCGGCCGGCTCCCTTCCCCATCTCCGCCCACCAGGATCCATGCATCGCAAACCCACCCTGACCGGTATGGCATCGCTTGCCGGGTCCGCGCTCGCGCTGCTCGCCGCCTGTGCCTCGCCGGGGGAGCCGGAGCCGGCGGGCGCGCCGGTGGCGATCGTCTCCGCCGACACCATTCGCGCCGGAGAGGTGGCCGCCCCCCTCGCTGATTCGCTGATCGTGAAGGTCACGGACGCCAAAGGCCGCGGGGTGCCGCGCCAGTCGGTGGAGTGGATCGCTCCGTTCGGCGGCGGCGAGGTCAGCCCCGTCCAGGCGGTGACCGACGACAGGGGCTTCGCCCGGACCGCGTGGACCCTCGGGCGGAGCGCGGGGACCCAGGTGGCGGTGGCCCGGACCGTGACGACCGAGGGTCCGCAGACGGTGCGGTTCACGGCGGTGGCCAGCCCGGGCCCGCTCGCGGCGCTGCAGATCTCGGGACAGACACTGGTCGCGGTGGAGCAGGAGCGCCAGCTCACGGTTACCCGGCGCGACGCGTACGGCAACGCCATCACGGCGCGGCCGGTCGCGTGGCGCAGCTCGGACACGACGGTCGCCCGGGTGGAGGCGGCGACAGGGCGCGTGCGTGGGGTCGCCCCGGGGTCGGCCCAGGTGACCGTCGCGAGCGAAGGGAGGGAGCTCGGCATGACGCTTACGGTGGTGATGGCGGCTTCCTTCACCGCCTTCGACACCGTACGGGCGGGCACCGTCGGGGCGGCGGTGGCCGAGCCGCTCCTGGTGCGGCTCACGGACGCGCGGGGGCGCGGTGTCGCCCGCCAGCCGGTCGCCTGGAGCTCGGCCACCGCGGGAGGCGCCCTCGCCGCTGTCGACGGGCTGACGGACGACCAGGGCTACGCCCGCGCGACGTTGATCCTCGGGCGCACCTCCGGCTCGTACTACGCGACCGCCCGGGCGACGACGGGGAACGGGATCGTCATGGTGCAGTTCCGCGCAGTGGCCGCACCGGGCCCGGTGAGCGTCGTCGCGGTCTCCCCCGCATCCGTCCTGCTGGGCGCGGGGCAGACCCGCCAGCTCGCCGCGACCGCCACGGACGCGTACGGCAACCGCGTGGCCGGAGCCGCCGCGGCATGGTCCAGCTCGAGCGCCGCCGTCGCGACAATCGATCCGCAGGTCGGCCTCGTCCGCGCCGTCGGGCCCGGGAGCGCGACGATCACGGCCACGATCCAGGGGAAGACCGGGACCGCGGCCGTCGTCGTGGATCCGCTGATCCTGCTCGAGGACGACTTCGACTCCGAGAACGGGGGCCGGTGGGCGGACAACTACACCGGCTTCGCGAAGTGGGAGGTGGTCGCCGGCTCGGTGGACCTCGTGGGTACGGGGCTGTATGACGACTTCCTTCCCCCGGAGAACGGCGTGGGGGTCGACCTGGACGGGACCACGAAGCAGGCGGGGACGCTCCGGTCCCGGACCGCCTTCGTCCTGGAGCCCGGCGAGTACCAGCTCTCGTTCCAGCTCGCGGGCTCGCCGCGCCCCAGTGACCCGAACACGGTGGTGGTCTCGCTCGGCGACGCGTACCGGGAATCGTTCACCCTGGCGCAGTTCGAGCCGCTCCGGACGATCACCCGCACCGTGACGGTCCCGGCGCGCACCACCGCCCGGCTGGAGTTCGCGCACCTGGGCGGCGACAACTACGGGATCCTCCTCGACAACGTGAAGCTCTTCCGGAAGCCGTAGCGCCCGGGTCGGGAGCGGAGTTATGTTGGCGGACGGGGGTTCCCTTGCGGGCCCCCGTCCGCGTTTCCCGACCGGCCGCGGCCGGCTGAGCCCCGCCCGCATCGTTGGCCTCGCGATCCCTGCGCGTCCTCCACTGCATCTACGACGACCCCCGCAACCCGTGGGTGGGGGGCGGCGGCTCGATGCGCGTCTTCGAGATCTACCGCCGCCTGGCCGGGCGGGTGGACGCGACCGTAGCCACCGGGAGCTTTCCCGGTGCGCGCGACGAGACCGTGGAGGGCGTGCGGTACCTGCGCCTGGGCGCCCGCTCGCCCTACCCCTGGAGCCGCTGGACCTACGCGCGGGCCGCGACGGAACTCCTCGCGCGGGGTGGGTACGACGCCGCGGTCTACGACTTTTCCGTGTACACCCCTCTGCGCCTCCCGCGAGACCGGCCGGTCGGCGTGGTGGTCCACATGCTCCACGGGCCCACCGCGCGGGAGCGGTGGGGGCGGGTGCTCGGCGGGGCGCTGGACGCCGCGGAGCGCCGCTCCCTGCGCCGCGCGCGCGCGGTGAGCACCACCTCACGGTGGATGCTGGAGCAGCTCCGGCCGCTGCTCGCCCCGGACGCGCGCGTGGAGCTGATCGGGAGCGGCGTGCCGGACGAGTTCGCGCGGGTGGAGCGGCGCGAGCAGCGCTACCTGCTCTACTACGGACGGTTCGACCTCTTCCAGAAGGGGCTGGACACCCTGCTGCAGGCGTACGCGCGGATCTCGCGGGAGCACCCGGAGGTGGAGCTGCGCGTGGCCGGGCGGGGCAAGGACGAGGATCGTGTCCGCGAGCTGGCGGAGGAGCTGGGGGTGGGCGGGTGCGTCCACCTCCGGCCCGGGGTGGAGCGCGCGGAGGTGCTGGAGCTGTTCTCCGGCGCGCTCGCCCTCCTGATGCCTTCGCGGCTGGAGGGGCTCCCGATGGTCCCAGCCGAAGCGATGGCCGCCGGCGTGCCGGTGGTCGCCACGGACGTGGGAGCGGTGGCGGAGGTGGTGGACCCTCCGCGCGGCGGGCTCCTGGTTCCCCCGGACGACCCGGCGGCGCTCGCCGACGCCGTGCTCGGCCTTCTGGACCATCCGGCGCGGCGCGCGGCGCTCGCCGCTTCGGCGCGCCGGTCCGCGGAGCGCTTCTCCTGGGATGCGGTCGCGGAGCGGCACCTGGAGTTTCTCCGCGGGATCGCGGCGCAGGACGGAACCCAACCCCAGACAATGCAGCGAAAGCGATGAAGACAGCGCAGCACACGAGCGCGCCCCCTTCCAGGGGCCGGGAAGTGGCGGACGGAGCGGAGCCCGGGGTGTCGCTCGGCCTCGCGGCCGCGGTGTACTTCGGGCTCGCCCTGCTCTACTTCCTCCCCGCCCTCCTTCCCGGCCGGCACATCTACGGGACGGACTACCTGGTGGGGAGCTACTTCGTGCACGAGTTCTTCTCGGAGCGGTTCGCCGCCGGAGAGCTGCCGAAGTGGCTGCCGTACATTTACGGCGGCGGGCCGATGTTCGCCAACCCGGGGAGCGCCTTCTACCCCGTGCGGATCCTGGCGGACCTCTTCCTCCCCACGTCCAAGCTCTTCCCCGCCATGTACGTGGTCCAGTTCGGGCTCGCCGGGCTGGGGATGTACCTCCTGGCGCTGGAGCTGGGGACGCGCCGCTGGGTGGCGTTCATCGGCGGACTGGCGTTCCAATTCACCGGGATCACCATGTCCTGGGTGCTGGCGGGGCACGAGGGGCGCATCATCGTGGCGACCTTCGCGCCAATCACCTTCTTCTTCTTCCACCGGGGGATCCGCACGGGGAGGGTGGCGCCGTTCGTGGGGGCCGCCGCGGCGATCGCCTTCTCGCTGCTCACCTTCCAGATCCAGAACTCCTACTACCTGCTGGTGGGGGCGCTGATCTGGAGCGTGTTCTGCCTCTGGCACTTCGGTCTCTTCCGGCGGCCGGCGGCGCTGGGGCGCACGCTGGCGCTGGGGCTGGGCGCGGTGGCCGTCGCGTTCCTGCTCGCCTCCGTCAACTTCCTCCCCTTCCTCGATTACGTCGAGCAGTCTCCGCGCGGAGGCGAAGGGGGGCGGGGCTACGACTACTCCGTCTCGTGGTCCATGCCGACGGCCGAGGTGCTGGCCGTCGCGGTCCCCGAGCAGGCGGGGCACCTGGAGACGTACCGCGGCTCCAACCCCATGAAGCTGCACACCGAGTACGTCGGGGCCACCGTGATCGCCCTCTTCGCGCTCGGCTTCGCCTTTTCGCGCCGCAACCGCTACTGGTGGTTCTTCCTGGGACTCGGCGTCTTCTTCCTCACGGTGGCGCTGGGCGGAAACACGCCGCTGTACCGCCTCTACTACGAGCTCCTCCCCGGCACCAAGCGGTTCCGCGCGCCCTCGATCTCCTTCTTCATGGTGTCGCTCTCGCTCGTGGCGATGGCGACGCTCGCGCTGGAGTCGCTGGCCGCACGCTGGGCCGAAGCCCGGGCCGCGCGCCCGGCGCTCCGGCGCGACGAGCCGGGCGAGGTTCCCGACGCGGCGAAGTGGATCCTCGCCGGCACGGTGGCCGCGGCCTTCCTGCTCGGCGCCGCGGCGGCATCGGCCCCCGGTGTCAACGGCGCGCCGGGACCGGGACCGGTGGCGTTCCGCTTCGCCGTCTTCATGGCGGCGACGGCGGCGATCCTCTGGTTCTGGCTGCGGGGGAGCCTGGGCGCGCGGGCGTTCGTGGCGCTCCTGGCCGGCGTCACGGTGCTGGACCTGTGGATCGTGGACCGGAAGTTCTTCGAGACCGTCCCTCCTCCGGACGAGACCTTCGCCGCGGACGACGTGGCGAACTTCCTCCGCTCGCAGCCGGGGCGCGACCGCGTGTGGGTCCTCCCCTTCCCTCCCGGCGCCACCTACCGGGGGCAGGCAGGGCTCGGCAACTACCTCATGCGCTTCGACGTCGACCTCGCGGGCGGAGAGCACGGCAACCAGCTGCAGCGCTACAACGAGTTCGTGGGCACGAGCGGCGAGACGTACGTGGACTGGCGCAACTTCCTGGAGAACCCCGTGTTCATGGACGCGGCCAACGTCCGCTACCTGGTGGCCGGGGCGGAGTTCCAGGATCCGCGCCTCCGCGAGGTGCACCGGGGGAGCGCGCTGGTCTACGAGAACCTGGGCGCGCTCCCCCGGGCGTACCTGGTGCCGCAGGTGGTGCACACGGAGCGCGAGGACGGGGCGCTGGAGCTCATGAAGCAGCCCGGATTCGACCCGCGGAGCACGGCGGTGGTGAACGCGGACGCCCCGCCGCAGCTCTCCGCCGGGCCGTTGCAGGGCGACGCCCGGGTGGTCTCGTACGAGCCGGATCGGGTGGTGGTGCGCACCCGGCAGGACCGGGACGCCCTGCTGGTGCTCGCCGACAACTACTACGCGGACTGGAAGGCGCGGGTGGACGGGCGGGAGGTTCCCATCCTGCGGACCAACCACACCTTCCGGGGCGTCGTCCTGGGGCCCGGCGAGCACGATGTGGTCTTCACCTTCGAGCCGGCCGACCTGCGGACCGGGGCGATCGTGTACTTCGTGGGGATGGCGCTCCTGGCGCTCTACGCGCTGTTCCTGCTCGCCCGGTGGCTGCGCACCCGGAAGGGGGAGCCATCGCACGCGTGAGGCTGGACCCGCGGCTGCGGCGGGGGCTGTCGTACGCCCTCGTCGCGGCCGCGTTCGTCTTCCTGGGGGCGGAGATCTACGGGAACGCGGACCAGCTCCGGGAGTTCCGCTGGGAGGTGCGCCCGGGGCTGCTGGCGCTCTCGATCGCCGTGCTCTCGGGGGTCCTGCTCTGGGGCGTGGTGGTCTGGCAGCTGGTCCTGCGGAGGTTCGGTACCGAGGTCCCCTTCCGTGCTCTCGCCCGGGCCTGGTTCCTCTCCAACCTCAGCCGGTACATCCCCGGCGTGGTCTGGCAGTTCGTGAGCCTGGCGCAGCTCGGGCCTGGCGCGGGGCTCTCCCCGTCCGCGACGGTGATGTCGCTGCTGGTGCAGATGGGGTTCATGCTGCTCTCCGCGGGGATCTTAGGAGTCTACCTGCTCCCGCTCGAGATGGCGGCCGAGCTGGGCGCGCAGTCCCCGGCCTTCGGCTGGGTGGCGCCGTTCGTCCTGGCGATGCGGTGGGCGGCGCCGCTGGCGCTGGTCCTGGTTCACCCCGGGGTGATGCGCGCGGGGCTGGGCGCGGTGGGCCGCGCGACGCGCCGGCCGATGCTTCGGTGGGAGGGGAGCTGGGCGGAGGGGGTGGGATTCCTGCTCCTGTCGGGGATCGCGTGGGTCCTGTACGGGCTCGCCTTCTACCTCTTCCTCCTGTCGTTCGTGGAGGTGGCCCCGGCCGCGATCCCGGCGGCCATCGCCATGAACGGTCTGGCCTTCATCGTCGGCTACCTCGTCTTCTTCGCACCGGGCGGCCTCGGCTTCAAGGAAGCGGCGCTCGCGTTCCTCCTGTCCGGGCTCGTTCCGACCGCCGTGGCCGCCTCACTCGCCATCGCCGCGCGCCTCTGGACCATCGCCGCGGAGGTGCTCCCCGCACTGGTGCTGGCCCGCCGGGGCGCGGCTCCCGGGGCCACGGCGGCCGACTGAGCTCCGGCGCGTCTACGCTTCCCCCCGGCGGAACGCGAGCATGTTCGCGCTGAACTCCTCGGGGACGGCGCGCAGCCTCCGGGTGGCCTCCTCGTCGTGCCGGTACCCGTGGCCGGCGAACTTCTCGATCCAGTACTCGGGCGGCTGCTCGTTGAAGTGGCCCTGCCCTCCCTGCCCCGGACGCGCGGCCGAGAGCACCACCCGGTCGGCGTGGTTCGAGAAGGTGCGGAGGAGGTTCTCCACGTAGTCGGGGTGGATGTGCTCCACCACCTCGTAGCTCCACACCAGGTCGAACTTCCGGCCGAGGTCCACCACCTGGTTGAGGTCCGCCTGCTGGATGAGCTCCGGGTGCGCGGCCTTGGAGATCGCCAGCTCGGAGCCCTCGATCCCCCGGACGTCGATCCCCCGCTCGTGGAAGTAGTCCAGGCTCCGTCCGGTGCCGCACCCAAGGTCGAGCACCGAGCGCGGGGCGAAGATTGCGATCGTCTCGTCGAGCAGCCCCTTGGGGTAGAGCGAGCACATGTCCATCTCGCTCTCGTACTGGAAGATGCTGCTCTTGGAGTACTTCCGGTACAGCGTGCGCGGGTAGAACACGACCGCCGAGACCGTCGTCAGGGTGCGCCAGACGAGGCTCTCCTTCGGGAACCGCGCCTTCACCCACCGCTTGATGAGGTAGATCATCGCTCCCCGGCGCTGCTCGGTGCGTCGGCGGGCTTCCGCGCCACCGTGATGGCGTCGTACGATCCCTCCGGCGGGAGGCGAGTCGCCGCGTTCCACATCACGAAGACCCCGGAGAGACGCTGCCAGAAGTACTTCCGGCGCAGCTTCGCCGGGCTGATCCGCTCCAGCCACTGCAGGTCCATGCTCCCCCACTCCGAGGTGACGACCTCCAGCCCCGAGTCCTCGCAGAGCGCGCGCATCCCCGCCGGGTAGATCCGCCAGCAGTCGATGGGCGATTCGTGGTAGTGCCAGCTTATGGGGTTGATGGTGACCACGTGCCCACCCGGCCGGCAGATGCGCGCCAGCTCCTTCATCCACACCCAGATCCGGGGGACGTGCTCGATCACGTTGGCCGAAAGGACCACGTCGTACGAGGCGTCCGGCACCGGGTAGCTGTACTCCACGGTCGCACGGTAGGTGAGGGGGACGTCGGTGCGGGTGTGGAAGTCGAGCGTGTCCCACGCCGCGACGTCGTGCCCCACCACTCCCTGGAAGGAGGAGGGGTGTGCGTCGGGCCCGATCTCCAGGACCCGCACGTCCCGGGTGAAGTGCTCCCGGGCGTACCGGGCGAAGAGCAGCTTGTCGTTCTTGTTCACGTCGTGCCGGTCCGGCTGGCGGGGCCAGCGGTGGGCCCCTTCCGGCTGCGGCACCGGAGCGCGGGGCGGTTCTGTTCGAACGGGATTATACCGGCCCCCGCCCGTTTCGGACAGTGTAGCCGGCCTTCGACCCCGACGGAGGCGGCGGCACCGGATTATACCGCCCAATCGAAAAAACTGGCGCGGGTCGCGTCGTCGCTGTTACATTGGGTCCATGACATTGTGCGCCCCGCGGCCGGTGGGGCGCACGTTCCTTTTTGCCCCGTAGCCGCAGATGCTGGAAGACCTCAAGAACAGGCTCGCGGAGGAGATCGAGCGTCTCACGCACGAGCTGCAGGTCACCCTCCCCCGCGCCATCCAGAAGGCCGTGGAGCACGGCGACCTCCGGGAAAACTCGGAGTACAAGTCCGCCCTGGAGCGCCAGCAGTTCGTGCAGGCCCGGCTGAACCACCTGACCAAGCGGGCCGGGGAGCTGTCCAAGATCGACCTGTCCCAGATCGCCCCCGACCGCGTCGGTTTCGGATCGAAGGTGACGGTGCTGGACACGCGCACCAAGGACAAGGAGACCTACACCCTCGTCTTCGGCGACTTCATCGACATCGACAGCAACCAGATCTCGCTGGCCTCCCCGCTCGGGCAGGCGCTGATGGGGAAGCAGGTGGGCGACACCATCGTGCTCTCGCTCCCGCGCGGCGAGCGCAAGCTGAAGATCAAGGAGCTGCAGACGCTCACCCAGATGGTCGACAGCAAGGGCGGCGAGGAGTAGAGCCGCGGGTCTGCGGGCCGGTCGCCGGACCGCAGGGAAAAAGGCCCCGGGGCAGAACGCGCCGCGGGGCCTCTTCCATTTCCGCCCCCGCCGCCTATTGCTGGTACTGCTGATGCACGGCGGCGTTCTCGATGGTGGCGACGACCTGCTGCGCCGCCTGCGCGTCGCTAAGATTCGTGAGGTCGAAGCTAGCGAGCAGGCGCGCATCGCCGCCGATCCCGTTCATCTTTGGCAGCGTGGGGCGGCCGTGTATGCAGTTGTAGGTCTCGCCGAATTGCTTGAGCGCCGTCGAATCCAGCACGATGAGCCGCGTGGCGCCCAAGTTGCGCATCATGCATACGGAGTTCTCGATCCGCTCCGTCCAGACCAGGTCGGTGGAGTAGTCGTGGGTGGGGTTGTAGGCATCCCCCGCGCTACGCTCGCCGGCTACCCAGCGCTCGCACTCCTCGGCGCCGCATCCGCGAATCGCGATCGCGAGCGCCTCAATGCGCTTGTTGACGGATCCCTTCTTCAATAGCGGGGCCGGCGCGCCGCCCTTCTTTTTCAACGCCTGTTCCTCGCGCGCCCGCTTGAGGAGTTGCGACATGTTGATGGCTGTGGCCATGGCTTGGTTCGTCGGGGGAATGGGAGGGAGGTCCGGGCGTGAGCCGGCAGGGGTACGGGGGAGTGCCGCGCCGTGGGCGCGGGGCTACTCGCGGCCCCTCCGCAGCCCGTCCACCTCCGCCCGCAGGGTGGCGATCAGCTCGGCCATGAAGCCGAAGCCGAAGAGCATGAAGCCCACCGTCTCCAGCAGGAGCACGAGGGTCAGCAGCGGGCGGTAGCCGAAGGGGGGCATCCACCCGCCGACGCGCAGCACCACGGCGACCAGCCCCACCAGCAGCCCCACGGCGATCAGGATCAGCCCCGAGCCGCCGAAGAACTGCATCGGCTTCTCGCTGAACTTGAGGTAGAACCAGACGACGAGCAGGTCCCCCACCCCCACCAGCACCCGGCTCCGCCCGGAGTACTTCGCCATGCCCGCGCGCCGCGGGTACAGCTCGATGTCGATCTCGGAGACCGAGTACCCCTGCGCGTGGGCCAGCACCACGAAGAAGCGGTGCCAGTCGTGCCGGAGCGGGATCTCCCGGAGGATCTCCGTCCGGAACGCCTTCATCGAGTTGAGGTCGCGCACCGGGACGTCGAACAGCCCCTGCGAGAGCCGGTTGTACACCGAGCTCACGGCGCGCTTCTCGTACGCACCCACCTTCCGCCCGGTCACGATGTCCCAGCCCTCGGCCAGCTTCTCCAGGAAGCGCGGGATCTCCTCCGTGGAGTGCTGCAGGTCGGCGTCGAAGAGGACCAGGAACTCGGCATCCGCGGCGAAGGCGCCGGTGACCATCGCCTCCGTCTTGCCGCGGTTGCGGCGGTGGCGGAGGACCTTGACCCGCGGCATCCCCGCCGACTCCCGCACCGCCGCCTCGTAGGTGCCGTCGCGGGAGCCGTCGTCCACCAGGATGACCTCGCCTGCGAGGTCGTGGCGCGCGAAGGTGGCCCGCAGCTCCGCGAAGAGCGCGGCGACGTTGTCCTCCTCGTCGTACGCGGGGATCAGGACGGCGAAGTTGCTCCGGAGCGCTCCGGGCACCACCGGCATGCGAGCCGCCGCCGCGGAGCGGTCCGCGGCGGCGTTCGAGGAGTGGTGGGGCGAGAGCGCGGTGCTCACACCCGCTTGCGCATCCGCGCCGAGAGGATGCCGAGCTGGTCGCGGTACTTGGCGACGGTGCGGCGGGCGATCTGGATCCCCTCCTCCTTGAGGATGTTCACGATCGCCTGGTCCGTGAGCGGGTGCGCCGGGTCCTCGTCGCCCACCAGCTTCTCGATCTGCGCCTTGATCCCGCGCGCCGACACGTCCTCGCCCGAGGTGGTGGAGAGGCCCGACGAGAAGAAGAACTTGAGCGGGAAGACCCCGCGGGGCGTTTGCACGAACTTCTCGTTGGTGACGCGCGAGACGGTGGACTCGTGCATGTCGATCACCTCGGCCACCTCGCGGAGCGTGAGCGGCTTGAGGTACTGCACGCCGCGCTCGAAGAAGTCGCGCTGCCGGTCGACGATGAAGTTCATGACCTTGAGCATCGTCTGCCGGCGCTGCTCGATGGCCTGGATCATCCAGTTCGCGGAGTTCAGCTTGTTGGAGATGAACTCCTTGTTCTCGCCGACGAACTTCTTCTTGTCCTTGGCGATGTCGCGGTAGGTGCGCGACAGCTTCAGCCGCGGAAGGCTGGTGTCGTTGAGGAAGACCAGGTACTCCCCGTCGATCTTCTCCACGATCAGGTCGGGGACGATGTAGTTGTCCTTCCCGCTGGAGTACTTCAGCCCAGGCTTGGGATCCAGCTTCGCCACCTCGTCCGCGGCGTCCTGCACGTCGCGGGGGGTGATGGACAGCTCCTTGGAGATCTCCGACCAGCGGTGGTTGATGAGCTGCTCGAAGTACGTGTCCACGATCCGGTAGGCCAGGTTCCCGGAGAGGTGCTCGCGGACGTCGTCCTCCTCGGGCTCGGTGCCGCCGTTCCGCCGGGTGAGCTCCTGCACGGCGCAGTCGCGGAGCTGCAGCAGGATGCACTCCCGCAGGTCGCGCGCCCCGATCCCCGCCGGGTCGAAGCCCTGGATCACGCGGAGCATCTGCTCCGCCTCCTCCACCGTGTACGGCCGGCGCTCGTCGATGCTGTCCGCCCAGTCCGCGCCGCTCTCCTTGAGGAAGTCGTTGAGCGCGGTGGCCACCTCGTCCAGGGGGCACGCCATGTACCCCTCGTCGGTGACGTTCCCGATGATCTCCTCGCCCAGGAGGAGCTCGCGCGGGGAAAGGCGCAGGAGCGTCAGCTGATCGTGGAGGTGGTCGCCGAGGTCGCGCTCCGCGACGGACACGGGCTCGTAGTACTCCCGGTCCTCGTACTCCTCGCGGCGGCCGCCGGCCTCGAAGCCGTTGAGGAGGATCTCCTCCCAGTCGATCTCGTCGTCCTCCTTCTCCTTGTCCTTCTCCACCTCCACCTGCTCCTCGAGCTCGGCCTCGGCCATCTCGAGGAAGGGATTGTTGAGGAGCTCCTGCTTGAGGTGCGCCTGGAGGTCGAGCAGCGGCATGTACAGGAGATCCATCGCCTGGTAGAGGCGAGGATTGATCTTCATCTCCTGCTTGAGCGCTGTTCCCTGGTATAGACCCGTCTTCATTCGGCGTCGTCCGTTTCGGGAATGGGATATCTCTCTCGCATGCGCGCGGTCAGCGTGGGACCCAGGTAGATCTCCGCGACCTCCTCGTTCCAGACCAGCTCCGAGACCGTGCCGGCGACCCGGACCCGCCCATCGTACATGATATAGGCGCGGTCGACGATGTCCAGCGTCTGCTCCACGTTGTGGTCGGAGATCAGGACGCCGATGCCGCGGCGCCGCAGGTCCGACACGATCTGCTGGATGTCGTGCACGGCGATGGGGTCCACCCCCGCGAACGGCTCGTCCAGCAGCATGAACTGCGGCCGTCCCACCAGAGCACGGGTGATCTCCAGCCGCCGCCGCTCCCCGCCGGAGAGGGCGTAGGCTCGGGTGGTGCGAAGGTGCTTGATGTGCAGCTCGTCTAGCAGCTCCTCGAGCCGTCGGCGCTGCTCGGCGCGAGGCAGCTTCATCATCTGCAGCACGGCGAGGATGTTCTCCTCCACCGTGAGCCTGCGGAAGACCGAGGGCTCCTGCGCCAGGTACCCGATCCCCCGGCGGGCGCGCCGGTACATGGGGACGCGGGTGATGTCGTCCTTCCCCAGGTGCACCCTGCCGGCGTCCGGGGAGATCAGCCCCACCATCATGTAGAAGGTGGTGGTCTTCCCCGCCCCGTTGGGCCCCAGCAGGCCCACGATCTCGCCCTGCGAGACCTGCACGTCCACCTGGTTGACCACGCGCCGCTTGCGATACGACTTTACCAGCCCCCGTGCATGGAGGGTGCCGGAGCCGTCGGGCGAGGGCGCCGCCACGCGTACGGGAGCCGCGGCGGAGGGCGGCGGCGCCTCGGCGGGCGCGGCCGGCCCTCCGTTCCTGCCGTCCTGGTACAGCGCGATGGCCTGGTCCATCTCCGCGATCAGCTCCGGCAGCACCCCCTCCATGTGGGCTTCCAGCAGGTCCCCGTGCACCTGGGGGCTCAGCCGCACCTCGCGCCAGCGCCCCTCCGGCCCGGCCTCCTCCTCGAACACGGCGGGCCGCGCGATCAGCCCCTGCTCCGCGAGCGCCTCCAGCCCGGAGGCCGGGAGCGTGGCGTCCTCCGGCCCGTAGAGCCGCTGGTACTCTTCCGCCAGCTCCTCCCACCGCACCGCGCTGCGCCCGTCCGCGCCGGCCACCAGCGCGCGGAGCGTCATCAGGGAATGGACCCCGGCGGGCGGGGTCTCCCGAATCCAGCGGCGCAGCCGCAGCCCCGCGCTCATGGGCGCGCCTCGCGGGTGGCGCCCTGCGG
>DASYWD010000388.1 GCA_035936415.1 Longimicrobiaceae bacterium | reverse complement strand
CGGCGGCCCCGCGGCAGGCGGAGCGGCCGGTGACCGACCGGGAGCTGGAGCCGGTGCGGGCGGCGATCCTGGAGCGGGGCGACTCCGTCCGCGCGAGCTTCGCCGGGGTGCGCGGGCTCACGCGCGAGGAGCGCGCCGGGCTGCGGCGCGACGTGAACGCGGAGCAGATCGCCACGGCGCGGAGGCTGGGGGTGCGCGCTTCGGGGGACGAGGCGATCGAGCGGCTCGTGCAGCGGGGGCGCCTGGTGGAGCTGGAGGACAGCACCCGCTACTGGATCGTGCGCGACCTGAACCACTCGCGCCCCTACGTGACGCCGGACACGCGGGCGATGCTGGTGGAGGTGGGCCGCCGCTTCCACGCGCGGCTGGACAGCCTGGGGCTGCCGCCGTACCGGATGGAGGTTACGTCGGTGCTCCGGACGCCGGAGACGCAGGCGGAGCTGCGGAGCGTGAACTCCAACGCGTCGCAGGGGGTGAGCGCGCACGAGTTCGGGACCACGCTGGACGTGTCGCACGTGCGGTACTCGGCCCCGGCCGCCGCTGCGCTCACCATCGAGGTGCCGGACGCGCCGGAGCTGACGCCGCAGTTCCGGGTGGTGGAGGCGGTGGTGCTGGAGGAGGCGGCGCGGCAGCACGCCCAGGCCCTCCAGGCGGAGCTGGGCCGCGTGATCGGGGAGATGCGCGCCGAGGGGAAGCTCCGGGTGATGATGGAGCGGCGCCAGCCGGTGTACCACATGACCGTGGCGCGGCGCTTCCCGGCGGACGCGCGCGAGGCGGAGGCGGGGAGCGGGAGGGCGGCGCTGGGGAGGTGAGGCGGGGAGGTGTGGACGATGCACACCACGAGGCCCGCTCCGGGTGGCCCGGGGCGGGCCTCGTGCTGCGCTGGCAGGCCCCGGAGTAGTTTTCTCCTTCAAGAATTTAAACTATGTGCGTACAGATTTAAATTTCCCTCCGGGGTTTTCAAGTACACTTTAAAAGCCCTTCCCCATGCAGCGTGGACCAGGAGGTGCGGCTCCAGGGCGACTGGGAGGAGTGGCTGGAGTTCTTCCTGACCGGCGTGGCGGAGACAGCGGAGCAGGCCACCACTACGGCCCGGCGCATCCTGGACCTGTTCGAGCGCGATCGCCGCCGGGTCGAGGCCCTGGGGCGCACCGCCGGTTCCACGCTGCGGGTACACGAGTTGATGAGGCGCCACCCGCTGCTGGGCGCCGCGCGCGCGGGGGACGAGCTGGGGATGACCCCGCCGACCGTAAACGCAGCTCTGCGCCGGCTGGAGGACCTCGGGATGGTCCGCGAGATCACCGGCCGCAAGTGGGGGAGGCTGTTCGCCTACGAGGAGTACCTCGGGATCCTGAACGAGGGGACTGAGCCGCTGTGAGCGGGACCAGGAAGGTCGGGAGCAGGCTCATCGGCAGCCGCTCCATGACCGCTCCCCGCGACGGGTCCGTATCCTGCGGCACGGGTCGCCGGACCGGGGCGTGGGCCCTGGTGCGGGGATCCGGCGCTTCCTACGTTCCGGACCGCGCGGCGGCTCGCCTCGCCTCACCCTGTCAAGCGCAACGTTCGATGTCCCAGATGCTGGCCGTCATTCTCGGAGGTGGCGCGGGCACCCGGCTCTTCCCGCTCACCAGCGACCGCGCCAAGCCGGCGGTGCCGCTCGCGGGGAAGTACCGCCTGGTGGACGTCCCCATCTCCAACTGCATCAACTCCGGGCTGTACCGCATCTTCCTGCTCACGCAGTACAACTCGGCGAGCCTCAACAACCACGTGGCCCGCGCGTACGTCTTCGACCGGTTCCACGGCGGCTTCGTCACCGTGCTCGCGGCGGAGCAGACCGCCTCGTCCGAGCTGTGGTACCAGGGCACGGCCGACGCGGTCCGCCGCTCCATGGCGCACATCGCCAACTACCCGCACGACCACGTCATCATCCTCTCGGGCGACCAGCTCTACTCCATGGACTACCGGGTGATGCTGGAGCACCACGTGAAGCACGGCGCCGACATCACGGTGGCGGTCACGCCGGTGGTGGCCCGGGACGCCCCCGGGTTCGGGATCCTGAAGATGAACGACCAGTGCCGCATCACCGAGTTCCACGAGAAGCCGCCGCTGGACCAGCTGGAGGGGAAGGAGAGCCCGGTCGCGGCGGAGCTGCAGGAGGCGGGGCGGGTGTACCTGGCCTCCATGGGGATCTACATCTTCAACGCGGCGGTGCTGCGCGACGTGCTGGACGGGCACCCCGACGACCACGACTTCGGGAAGCAGGTCATCCCCGGGTCGATCGACGAGTGCCACGTGGTGGCGTACCCGTTCACGGACTACTGGAACGACATCGGCACAGTGCGCTCGTTCTTCGACACCAACATCATGCTGGCCCAGCCGCGCCCGGACTTCAACCTGTACGACCCGGAGCGGCCGCTGTACACCAACGCCCGGATGCTGCCGCCGGCCAAGGTGATCCGCACCTCGGTGGAGCGGGCCATCATCGCCGAGGGGAGCGTGATCGTGGACAGCGAGATCACGGACGCCGTGATCGGCGTGCGCTCCTACCTCGGACCGGGGACGCGGATCCGCAACACGGTCATCATGGGCGCGGACTACTACCCGTGGGACGCGGGCGACGAGCGCAGCCCGGTGCAGGGCCCCGCCAGCCCGGGGATCGGGGCGGGGACCCGGATCGAGTGCGCCATCGTGGACCGCAACGCCTCCGTCGGGAAGGACTGCGTCATCACCAACAAGGACGGGACGCAGGACGGCGAGGGGCCGGGCTTCTACATCCGGGACGGGATCGTGGTGATCGGCAAGAACGCGGAGATCCCCGACGGCACGGTCGTCTGACGCCATGCGCATCGCCCTCTTCTCGAACGAATACCCGCCCCACGTCTACGGTGGGGCCGGGGTGCACGTGGAGTACCTGTCGCGCGAGCTGGCCCGGCTGGACGGCGGCGCCCACCGGGTGGACGTCTTCGCCTTCGGCGAGCAGCGCGAGGACCGGGGGAGCCTGCACGTGCACGGGATTCCCCCGGCGCCTCCCGTCCCGGCGCAGGACCCCCGGCACGCGCGGCTGCTGGACGCGCTGGCGCGCAACCTGGCCATGGCGGGCGCGGCGGAGGCGCCGGACGTGGTGCACTGCCACACCTGGTACTCGCACCTGGCGGGGTGCCTGGCCCGACATCTCACCGGCGCGCGGCTGGTGCTCACCACGCACTCGCTGGAGCCGCACCGCCCCTGGAAGGTGGAGCAGCTGGGCACCGCCTACCACGCATCCTCCTGGGTGGAGCGGACGGCGTACGGGAACGCGGACGGGGTGGTGGCGGTCTCGGAGGCGATGAACCGCGACGTGCAGGCGCTTTACGGCGTGCCGGCGGAGCGGGTGCGCGTGATCCACAACGGGATCGACCCGGAGGAGTACCGCCCCCGCCCCGACCCGGCGACGCTTCGCCGGCTGGGGGTGGACCCGGACGTGCCCATCGTCCTGTTCGTGGGGCGGATCACCCGGCAGAAGGGGATCCTGCACCTGGTGCGCGCCATCCGGCACCTGGAGCCGGGGGTGCAGGTGGTGCTCTGCGCCGGGGCGCCGGACACGGAGGAGATCGGCGCGGAGATGGCGGGGCTGGTGGAGGAGGCCCGGCGCGAGGCGTCGGCGGCGATCGTGTGGATCCCGGAGATGATCGCCCGAGAGGACGTCATCGCCCTCTACTCGCACGCGGCGGTGTTCGTCTGTCCCTCGGTGTACGAGCCGTTCGGGATCATCAACCTGGAGGCCATGGCGTGCGAGACGCCGGTCGTGGCTTCGGCGGTGGGCGGGATTCCGGAGATCGTCGTCCCGGGGGAGACGGGGCTGCTCGTGGCGTTCGAGGAGAAGGCCGGCGGGTCGGCGGAGCCGCGCGACCCGGAGGCGTTCTCGCGCGCGCTGGCGGCGGCGGTCAACGAGCTGATGGAGGACCCCGGGCGGCGGGCGAGGATGGGGGAGGCGGCGCGGGCGCGGGTGCTGGCGCGGTTCAGCTGGGCCGCGATCGCGGAACAGACGCTGGAGTTCTACCGGGAGCTGGTGGAGGGGGCGCCGCGGTAGGAGGGGCCGTGGGCTCGCGCCGACAGGGGGTTCCACCCATTCTTCGAATCCGAACGTTTACCCGAGGAGGGAGGCGATGACCCGACCGATCCGCTGGACGATCCTTCCCCTGCTGCTGGGGGCGTGCGCCCCTCGAACCCCGCCCGCCGCCCCCACGGAGGTGATGGCGGCCGCCTCCGCTCCCCGGGAGGAGACCGCCTCGCGGGTTCGCGCCCTCGCCGACGAATACGTCCGCGAGCACTTCGTCCGGAATCCCACCGCCGCGACGACGGCGGGGTGGCCCGAGGCGGAGCACGGACGGCTGCCGGACAACTCCCTCGAGGCCCTGCGGGGGTGGCAGGAGCGGGAAGACGCCTGGCTCACCCGGGTGCGGGCGATCGATCCCACCCCGCTGACCGGCACCCCGGACTACCTGACGTACGCCTTCCTGCGCGAGGCTCTGGAGTCGCGGGTCGGACTGCGCGCCTGTCGGGGCGAGCTCTGGGCGGTGAGCCCCACCTACACGGGGTGGCAGGCGGGCTTCGCCTTCCTCTCCAGCGTGCAGCCGGTGGGGACTCCGGAGCTCCGGCAGAAGGCGCTGCAGCGATTCGGCGCGCTCCCCGCCTTCCTGGACACCGAGGTCGCGAACCTGCGCGAGGGGCTCCGGCTGGGGTACACGGCGCCGAAGAGCGGCGTCCGGAGCGTGATCGAGCAGATGGACGCGCTGCTGGCGACTCCCACCGCCGACCTCCCCTTCTACAGCCCCGCCCGGCGTGACTCCACCCCCGAGTTCGCCAAGGCGCTGGAGCGCGTGGCGGAGGCGGAGATTCGCCCCGCCATCCGGCGCTACCGCGACTTCCTGGCGAACGAGTACCTGCCGGCCGCCCGCACCGACATCGCGGTCGCCGCAAACCCCGGCGGAGACGCGTGCTACCGGGCGGCGGTCCGCTTCCACACCTCGCTGGACGTCCCGGCCCGGGAGATCCACCAGACGGGGCTGGGGGAGATGTCGAAGATCCAGGCGGAGATGAAGGAGATCGCCCAGCGCAGCTTCGGCACGGGCGACGTACCCGCGCTTCTGGAGCGGCTGAAGAGCGATCCGCAGTACACCTTCCGCTCGCGCCAGGAGATGATCGACTACGCCCAGGCCGCGGTGGACCGCGCCAAGGCCGCCGTGCCGCAGTGGTTCGGCATCGTCCCGAAGGCCCCGGTCGTCATCCAGCCGTATCCGCCCTTCCAGGAGAAGTCGGCGCCCGGCGGACAGTACAGCGGGGCCCCGGACGACGGCAGCCGCCCCGCCATCTACCTGATCAACACCTACCAGCCGGAGAAGCAGAGCCGGGCGGGGCTGGAGTCGACCGCCTTCCACGAGACCTATCCGGGGCACCACCTGCAGATCGCCATCGCGAAGGAGCGCACCGAGGCGCACCCGATCACCCGCTACTTCGGCACCTCGGGCTTCAGCGAGGGGTGGGGGCTGTACAGCGAGCGGCTCGCGGACGAGATGGGTCTCTTCTCCTCCGACCTGGACCGCATGGGGCTCCTCTCCAACGAGGCGCTGCGCGCCGCGCGGCTGGTCGTGGATGCCGGGATGCACCAGCTCGGCTGGAGCCGCCAGCAGGCGATCGACTACCTCCTGGCACACACCGCGGAGTCGCCCGCGCGGGCCGCGGCGGAGGTCGACCGCTACATCGCGGTACCCGGGCAGGCGACCGCCTACATGCTCGGCAACCTGGAGATCCGGCGGCTGCGGGAGATGGCCGAGCGCGCCCAGGGCGAGGCGTTCGACATCCGCAGCTTCCACGACCGGGTGCTCGAGGAGGGCGCGGTGACCCTTCCCGTGCTGCGGGAGAAGATCGAGCGCTGGGTGGCGGAGGAGAAGTAGGAGGCCGTGCCGGCCGCTGACGTCTCACCTGAGCCGCCCCGGGGTCCCGGGGCGGTTCTCATTTTGTGGCCCGGCATGCTCCCTGCGCCAGCGAAACGGACCGGGCGCCCCTTCCCGCGCCGGGGACCGGTCTGTCCACGCTGAACCGAGGTCGAGCCATGGGTCGAGCTTTCCTGCTGCTCCCCGCCGTGCTGCTGCTCGCGGCCGGCTGTACGCCGGCCGTGCCCCCGCCGGCCGGGGCCCCGCAGCCGGCCCGCGCCGCCCCGACCGCGGCCGAGGCGGCGGCGTTCGTGGACTCCGCCGAGGCGCTCCTGTACGAGCTGGGGGTCAGGTCGTCGCGGGCCGCCTGGGTCCAGGCCACGAACATCACCCACGACACGGACCTCCTCGCCGCCGAGGCCAACCGGCAGCTCCTCGCCGCGCGCACCCCGCTGGCGAAGCAGGCGGCCCGCTACAGCGAGCTGGAGCTCCCCTACGACGTCGACCGCAAGCTCATGCTCCTGCGGCTCGCCCTCTCCATGCCCTCGCCGAGCGATGCGGATAAGACGGCCGAGCTTTCCCGCACCGCGTCCGGGCTCCGGAGCGCCTACGGGAGGGGGAAGTACTGCCCCCCGGGGGGCGGCGAGTGCCTGGACGTCGAGGCGCTCTCCGAGATCATGGCCAACAGCCGCGACCCGCAGAAGCTGCGGGAGGCGTGGACGGGGTGGCGGACCATCGCCCCGCCCATGCGGGACGACTACCGCCGCTTCGTGGAGCTGATGAACGAGGGGGCGCGGGAGCTGGGCTTCCCCGACGTGGGCGCCATGTGGCGCTCGCAGTACGACATGCCCCCGGACGCGTTCGCGGCGGAGCTGGACCGACTGTGGGAGCAGGTCCGGCCGCTCTACGACGCCCTCCACTGCCACGTGCGGGCGAGGCTCGCGGACCACTACGGCAGCGAGGTGGTGCCCCCGGGTGAGCCCATCCCCGCGCACCTCCTGGGGAACATGTGGGCGCAGGAGTGGGGGAACGTGTACCCGCTGGTGGCGCCGCCCCGGGTGGAGGCTGCGTACGACCTCACGGAGCGGCTGAAGGCGAAGGGGTACACGCCGCTCCGGATGGTCCGCCAGGCGGAGGGGTTCTTCACCTCGCTGGGGTTCGACACCCTCCCCGCCACCTTCTGGGACCGCTCCCTCTTCACCAAGCCGCGCGACCGGGAGGTGGTCTGCCACGCCAGCGCGTGGAACATCGACGACCGGGACGACCTCCGCATCAAGATGTGCATCGACGTGAACGCGGAGGACTTCCAGACCATCCACCACGAGCTGGGGCACAACTTCTACCAGCGGGCCTACGCCGTCCAGCCTCCGCTCTACCGCGGCAGCGCCAACGACGGCTTCCACGAGGCGCTGGGCGACGTGGTGGCGCTCTCCGTCACGCCCGCGTACCTCAAGCAGATCGGCCTCGTCGACCGGGAGCCGGGCCCGTCGCAGGACATCGACCTGCTGCTCCGGGACGCGCTGGACAAGGTGGCCTTCCTCCCCTTCGGGCTCCTGGTGGACCAGTGGAGGTGGAAGGTGTTCTCGGGGGAGATCTCCCCGGAGGAGTACAACCGGGGCTGGTGGGAGCTGCGGGAGAAGTACCAGGGCGTGCGGGCGCCGGTGGAGCGCACGGAGGCGGAGTTCGACCCGGGCGCCAAGTACCACGTCCCCGCGAACACGCCGTACGCCCGCTACTTCCTCGCCCGCATCCTCCAGTACCAGTTCCAGCGGGCGCTCTGCCGCGAGGCCGGGTTCGAGGGCCCGCTGCACCGCTGCTCGATCTACGGGAACCGCGAGGCGGGGGAGCGGCTCCAGGCCATGATGCAGATGGGGAAGAGCCGCCCCTGGCCCGAGGCGCTGGAGGCGCTCACCGGCGAGCCCCGGATGGACGCGACCGCGCTCCTGGACTACTTCGCCCCGCTCAAGGCGTGGCTGGACCAGCAGAACCAGTCACGACAGTGCGGCTGGACGGCGGGGACGACCGCGTTCACCTGGGGAGGGCCCGCACCGGGGGGGCGCTGACCCTCCGCTCCGGCCCGGCGTCGGCGCCTACCGGGTGAGCCGGTGGATCAGGAGGGCCGCGCGCTTGGTCTGGAGCGGCAGGGAGGCCAGCTCCACGGTCTCCTCCACGGTGTGCGAGCCGGAGCCGTAGACGCCCAGCCCGTCCATGGCCGCGTCGACGTGGGCCGCGACGAACGACACGTCCGCCGCGCCGCGCCGGGCGGGGTCGAACGGGAGCACCGGGCCGAGCCCGAGCCCCTCGCTGACGTTGCTGTAGAGCCGCAGGAGCTCGTAGTTGGCCGGGGTCGGCGGCATGGACGGGTAGCCGTCCTCGAAGGCGATCTCCGCCCGGGTATGCGGCAGCCCGACCGCCACGATGTGGCGCATCCGCTCGCGCGTGCGCTGGAGCTGCTCGTCGGTGAGGGTGCGGATGTCGCCGGTGGCGACCACCGTCTCGGGAACCACGTTGGTCTTGCCGAAGGCGGTGCCCCGCGCCTCCTGCTGGTCGTACGCCACGTCGGTGCCGCCCAGGATCATGCCGACGTTGAACGTCAGGTTCTCCTCGCCCCGGATCTCGCCGTAGAAGCGGTCGAGGATGCGCGAGGCCTCGTTGATGGCCCCCGCGCCCACGGAGCCGCTGAAGATCCCGGACGAGTGCGCGGGCCGGGCGTGCACGTCGAGCCTCCAGCTGCTGGAGCTGCGGCGGGCGACCACGGCGCGCGCCGTGCCGTCGCCGTCGCGCGAGCCGCCCTCGAACCCGAGCGCCATGTCCGCCTCCCTCCCCGCCTCCAGGAGCACGGCGCGCGCCGCCTCCAGCGGCCTCCCCGGAGCCTCCTCGTCGCCCGTCATCACGACCGTTATGTGAGCCCCCTCCAGCGCGCCCGCGCTCGCCAGCGCCTTCAGCGCCTGGACGATCACGACGTTGCCGCCCTTCATGTCCGCCACCCCCGGCCCCTTCGCGATGCTGTCGTTCAGCCGTTCGAAGCGCTGGAAGGGGCTGTCCCGCTCGAAGACGGTGTCGAGGTGCCCGATCAGCAGCAGCTTCTTCCCCCGGACCCGGCCGTCCCGCGGGCGGAGCGTGGCGACCAGGTGGCCGCCCCGGCCCATCTCCGCGGGGAGCGCGGCGTACCGGACCGCAAAGCCCAGCCGCTGCAGCTCGGGCGCGAGGACGTCGTACACCGCCCGCATACCCTCGGAGTTCAGCGTTCCGCTGTTGAGGTTCACGGTCCGCTCGAGCAGCTCGACGGCCTCCGCCCGGTGCGCTTCCACGTGCGCGGCGATCCGCCGCTCCTGTGGTGAGAGCGCCGGCCGCTCCTGCGCGGGGGCGGCCACGGACAGGACGGAGGCGAGGGCGGTCAGGGGAAGCGCGCGCGGAATCATGGGCTGTGCGGCTGGAGGGACTCCCGTGGGTGGGCGGCCGGTGATCTGGTCACGGGGCAATATGGGGAGGACGGGGGGGCGCTGTCACGCCGCGGAGGCCGGACCTGGACCGCCGCCGGCTAACGGGCGCACAGTTTCGCCCTCCCGCGGATCCGGTACAGGAGCCTTTCACAAGACCCGTTCTCCGTGGATGCTTGTCCGCGGGAAACCCTCCCGGTAGCTTGTGCCCTCCCCCCTCACCCCTGCTTTCCCATGAGCGTCACCGAGCACCTGCTCGTCTTCATCTCCATGATCCTCAGCCTCGGCCTCGCGGACCTGCTCACGAGCGTCCACCGGCTCGTCCACGCCCGAAAGCGCGTGCGCTTTGATTGGCTGCCCGTCGCCTGGGCCGCCTTCATCTTCCTCCTGATCGTCCAGTACTGGTGGAGTTCCTACACGGCCACCCAGGCCGAGGTGTGGCAGAACTTCTTCGGCTTCGCCTTCCTCCTCCTGAGCCCTGTCGTCCTGTACCTGGCGGCGGCATCGGTGCTCCCCGACGTGGAGGCGGAAGGTCTGGTGGACATGCGGGCGCACTACTTCGAGCACCGCACGTGGTTCTTTCTGCTGGGCGTACTCCTCGTCTGTCTGATCGTCGCGACCGCGGTCCTGCGGGGTCATCCCTTCCTCGGCCCCGGTCGGATCTTCCATGCGGCCTTCCTTCTGATCTCCATCACTCTCGCCTGGACAGCGAACCGACGGGTTCACGCCGCCGTGGCCGCGTTCGCGATCGGGCTGCTCGTCCTCTTCATCGTTTCCAACACGCTGCGGATCGGGTGAGGCACTCCTCGGCAGGAGGGCCCGGCAGGTTCTGGTAAAGGCTCCGGACCGCCGCGGATGCGGCACTTTCTCGGCCGTGCGGCCTAAAAGGGGGTGCGAGCGCCGGTTAGCAGGCGCGCACCCTGTCCACCTCACCGAGCGCCGATGTCCACGAGCCCCGCCCGCAGACCGGATTCCCAGAACGAGAACGCTTCCCCGCTGACCGAGCGGATCCGCGCCGCCGCCGACCTCCTCGAAGCCATCGCCGCCGACCGGGCGCTGCTCGCGGAGGCGAGCCCCGAGGACCGGCTGCGCCTGCTCAAGGCCGCCGGCCAGGTGTCGCGCCCGGACGCGCTGGACCGGCGCCGGCTGCAGCTGGCGACCCGCCGCGAGCGCCGGGCCGAGAGGGCGCGCCGCGCCGAAGAGGTGCTGACGGAGACGGGGATCCGCAAGCTGCGCGAGCAGCCCGTCTTCACCACGCCCCGGCTCTTCGCGCCGGCGGACTTCGAGCAGCAGGACGTCACGGGCGAGGAGGACTTCCGGGAGGCGCTGGAGCCGCAGAACTGCTACGTCTGCAAGCGGGACTACTCCGCCCTCCACCACTTCTACGACCAGCTCTGCCCCCCGTGCGCGGAGCTGAACTACCACAAGCGCACGGAGACGACCGACCTGCGGGGCCGCGTGGCCCTGCTGACCGGGGGCCGGGTGAAGATCGGCTACCAAGCGGGGATCAAGCTGCTGCGCGCCGGGGCGGAGCTGATCGTCACCACCCGCTTCCCGCGCGACTCCGCGGCGCGCTACGCGCAGGAGCCGGACTTCGCCGAGTGGGGCCATCGCCTGACCGTCTACGGGCTCGACCTGCGCCACACGCCCAGCGTGGAGGCGTTCTGCCGGGAGCTGCTCGACACCCGCGAGCGTCTCGACTTCATCATCAACAACGCCTGTCAGACGGTCCGGCGCCCGCCCGACTTCTACCGGCACATGATGGAGGGGGAGACCGCGGCGCTGCACTCGCTCCCGGGGGAGGTGCGCCGGCTCCTGGGGAGCTACGACGCGCCCGCCGGCCCGCTCCTGGGGACGGGCGGAGCCGCGGCGGACGCTCGCCGCAGCGCGGAGGCGGTGGGGCTGACGCACGCGGCGCAGCTCTCGCAGGTGCCGCTGCTGCCGGAGGAGCTCGCCGTGCCCCAGGAGCTCTTCCCGGCGGGACGGCTGGACCAGGACCTCCAGCAGGTGGACCTGCGGGAGCGGAACTCGTGGCGCCTGATGATGGCCGAGGTGCCCTCGGTGGAGCTGCTGGAGGTGCACCTGGTGAACGCCATCGCGCCCTTCATCATCAACGCGCGCCTCAAGGAGCTGATGCAGCGCACCCCGGAGCGCGACAAGCACGTCGTCAACGTCTCCGCGGTGGAGGGGCAGTTCTACCGCCGCTTCAAGACGGCCCGGCACCCGCACACCAACATGGCCAAGGCCGCGCTCAACATGATGACGCGCACCTCGGCGAGCGACTACCACGCGGCCGGGATCCACATGAACAGCGTGGACACGGGCTGGGTGACGGACGAGGACCCGGCGGAGCACGCGGCCCGCAAGGTGGCCGAGCACCGCTTCCACCCGCCGCTGGACATCGTGGACGGCGCGGCCCGGATCGTCGATCCGATCATCTCTGGGTTCAACACCGGCGAGCACCTGTGGGGGCACTTCCTCAAGGACTACCGGCCCACGGACTGGTAGCCCCTGGCCGCACCGCGGGCGCAGCTCACCCGGCTGGATCGTCCGGCCCGACGGGCTCCGCGCCCGCGGGCCAGCGCCCGGCCAGGAAGCTTTCCACCGCGGGGAAGAAGATGTCCGGGCGATCGGCAGACGACCCCTTCCCCGCACCCGGGATCAGGAGCAGCCGCCCGTCAGGCACGGCCGCGGCCCACGCGCGCTGTGCCTCGAGGTCTTCCTGGGCGAGAGCCCCGTAGATCACCAGGAGCGGCGCCTGGACGTGCCTCAGCGACCGCGTGAAGTCCCAGTCGCCGAAGGGGCCGGACGGGAGCCGGGCCGTGTAGCGGAAGTAGTACCGGACGGCCTCGGGGGGCATCGCGCAGGTGGTGCCCGTCCACCGGGTCGGCTCGCCCCGCCTGACCGCGCTCTCCCGGATGATGGCTTCCAGATCCCTGCAGAACGCCACCGGATCGGCTACCGTGTCGATCCGCTCGAACTTCGGCACCAGACGTCGCTGCCGCTCCAGCAGGGCGCTGTCCTGCGGGATGCTGCGGGCGCGGGCCATCGTCTCTCCCATGGCCCGTTCGGGAGCCGATGCCCCGAAAAAGACCATGCGCTCGATGCGCTCGGGGTGCTCCCGGGCGTAGTGCGCCACCAGCACCGGGCCGAAGGAGTGGGCGATGATGCTCATCCGCTCGAGTCCGAAGAAGCGCCGCAGGGCCTCCAGGTCGTCCACGAAGTAGCGCATCGCCAGGAGGGACGTGTCCTGCGGCAGCTCCGAGCGGCCTCCGCCACGCTGGTCGTAGAAGATGACGGTGTGGTTCTCGGCCAGGGGCTCCAGCTCGGAGAGGATCGCGTTCATCCCCGCACCCGGCCCGCCGTGGACCGCCACGATCGTGTCGGGTCCGTTCCCGAGGACGCGGTAGAAGATCCTCGCCCCGGCCGCCCCCGGCAGATAGCCTTCGCGCGGCACCTCCCCGGCAGCCGCATCCTGGACGGCGGGCGGGGGAGAGTGCGCGCACCCCATGGAGAGGAGGGCGAAGGACACGGCGAGGGTGATGATGACGCGCATGGCAGTGACTCCGGCTCGGTCCGTGGCCCGATCTGGCTCCGGGGCTTCCGGGCGAGATCTCGGACCCGTGTGCGCAGAACGCAATAGGGGTACCCTACACATCGGCCTGGTTCCGCTACGCCTCGTCAGTCGGCGGGGAGACGGCCGTCCCGGGGACCAGCGGGGCGGGATACCGGTCCATCGCGCCCCAGGGCTTTCGCCCGCTGCTCCAGCGCTCCACCAGCGTGGGCCGGGGATCGAAAGGGTGCCCGTACTTCCGGTCCAGGTAGAAGTTGATCGCCTTCGCCGCGAGCGTGGCGACGTCGTCGCCGTGGAGCCCGTGCTCCACGATCGCCGCGACCACGATCTCCGGGCTGCGGCCGGGCTTCCCCGAAAAGCCCACGAACCAGCCGTGGTCCGGATGGGGAGGGTTCTGGGCGGTGCCGGTCTTCCCGTAGATCTGCCACCGCTCGAGCGAGGCTTCCACACCCGTCCCCCCGGCGCGCGTCACCAGCTCCAGCCCCGCCCAGACCTCCCGCAGCTCCCCGGCGGTCAGCCCCAGGTCGAGCGCCCCCTCGTCCTCCTCCCCGCCGCCCGTGGCGACCAGGTGCGGCCCGGGCGCGGAGCCGTTCCCGGCGATGGCGGAGTAGAAGTGCGCCATCCGCAGCACCGTCTGGTCGTTGGGCCCCTGCCCGATGGCGAGGCTCATCACCTCCGACGGAGCCACGTAGCCGAAGTGCCTCCGGTACCAGTCCGGGCCGGTGGGAAAGCGCCCGGACCGCTCGACGGGGAGGTCGATCCCCGTCTTCCGGCCGAAGCCCATGCGGGTGCCCTGCGCGGTGAGCTCCCGGAGGCCCAGCCGGATGCCGAGTTGGTAGAAGTAGACGTTGCACGACTTCTCGATGGCCTGCGCCAGGGTGAGCGAGCCGTGCCCGGAGCGCTTCCAGCAGCGGGCGTACCGGCCGGCATACGCCATCCCGCCGGTGCACGCGAGGGGCATCCGCGTGTCCGCCGTCACCAGTCCGCGCCGGACCCCGATGGCCGCGACCACCGTCTTGAAGGTGGAGGCGGGCGGGTAGGTGGCGATGGTGGTGCGGTCCAGGAGCGGCTTCATAGGGTCGTCCCGGAGCGCGCTCCAGAGCGACGGCCGGATCCCGTCCACGAAGTCGTTGGGGTCGAAGGTGGGATGGCTGTACAGGGCCAGGATCTCCCCCGTGGAAGGGACCATGGCGACGACCGCCCCCTTCATGGTGTCGGGGAAGATGTCGTGGACGTACTCCTGGAGTCCCAGGTCCAGCGTGAGCCTCAGCTCCTCGCCGGGCTCCGGGGCGAGCGCGCCCACGGAGGCGCGGGGATCCACCACCCGCCCCATGGCGTCCACCTCCACGAAGCGGGCGCCGTCCTCCCCGCCGAGGTGAAGCTCGTACTGCTTCTCGATCCCCGCCTTCCCGACCATGCGCCCCTGCCTGTACCCCGCCCCCCGGTACGCACTGCGCCCCAGCTCCTCCCGGGTGATCTCGCCCACGTAGCCGACGACGTGGCCGATCGCGGCGCCCGCCGGGTAGTGGCGCCGGGGCCGCTCCACGACCATCACGCCCCCGAAGGCGGCGCGCCGCTCCTCGAGCGCCGCCGCCTGCGGGAAGGTGGCGTCGTCGGTTACGGTGAGCAGGTCGTGGGGGCGAGCGCCGCGCCGGTCCATGAGCGCCTCCACGTCACCGGCGGCGAGCCCCAGGAAGGGGGCCAGGTCCACCAGCGTCTGCCGGATGGCCTCGGCCGGGGCGGGGAGGAGGGACACGGAGTAGCGGGTGGTGCTGGTGGCGACGACCTCCCCGTTCCGGTCGTGGATGGTGCCGCGCGGCGCGGGGATCACCACGGGGCGGAGCCGGTTCGACTCGGAGCGGACGGTGTACTGCTTTCCCCGGACCACCTGCGTGTGGAAGAAGGCGGTCAGGAGGGTGGCCATCACGATGGTGATGACGAAGACGGCACCGAGCGTCCTCGGGCGGCGTGGATCGGGTTGGAAGAGCCTCATGGTTCCCCTCTGGGTCGGCGTGGACGTGGAGCGAGCACGGGCCGGGACCGTGGGCGAGGGTCTCCGCAAATACTACGCCCGTAATATTACGATTGTAGAACCGGCCCGGAACTTGCGCGCACTGTTTGCCGGGCGGCGGACGTCCGTCCGGGGGGCCGCGGAATGCCGGGTCGACTGAGGGGGAGCGAATGGATGAAGCGCCGGAGCTGACGGAGCTGCAGCTGGAGGTGATGGAGGTCCTCTGGTCGCGCGGCGAGGCCACCGTGCTCGAGGTCCAGGAGGCGATCCGGGCCGAGCGCGGCCTTGCGCACTCGACCGTGGCCACGCTGCTCTCGCGCCTGGAGAAGCGGGGCCTGATCGACCACCGGGTGGAGGGCCGCCAGTTCTTCTACCGGCCGATCGTGTCCCGGGACGCGGTCCGGGAGACGATGGTGGAGGGGGTCGTGGACCGCCTGTTCGGGGGGAGCGCCGCGGCGATGCTGGCGCACTTCCTCGGCACGCGGCGGGTGGATCCACAGGACCTGGCGCAGGTCAAGGCACTGATCGAGCGCCAGGAGCGCGAGGCGAGGGAATAATGATCGCTGAACAACTGGCGGCGGCCGGCGGGATCCCGGCCCTCCTGCTCGGGTGGGCGCTCACCTACCTGGTCCACAGCACCCTGCTCCTGGGCGGGCTCTGGCTGCTCACCTCCCGGGGAGTCGGCTCCTGGGCGGTCCGCGACACGCTGTGGAAGGTGGCCGTGGTGGGTGGGATCCTGACCGCCACGATCCAGACCGCCGCCGCGTGGGCGCCCGGGGCAGGGCCCCCGGCGACGGTTGCGGCGGGGAGCCTGTCCGGAGGGGGCGAGGGCAGCCGGGGAGTGGCGCTGTCGCCGGAGCCCGGTTCCCCCGCCGCCGCGGGCGTGCCGGACGGATCCGGCCCGCGGCTCGCGCTCCCGCGCGGATACCGGCTCCAGGTCCACCTGGACGGGGAGCCGGCGTCGGCCAGCACGGGTGCGGACGGTCGGGTCCGGGTCCGGTGGACCGTGTGGTTCCTCGCGGCGTGGGCGCTGGGGGCGGGGCTGGGGCTCGCCGCGATGGTCCGGGCACGCGTCCGCCTGAGGCGGCTGCTGCGGTCGCGGTCCCCGGTCGCGGACCCGTCGCTCCGGGCGATGCTCAGCGACCTGTGCCGGCAATCGGGTGTCAGGCGCACCGTGCGGCTCACGACGACGGACCGGCTCCGGACGCCCTTCGCGATGGGCACCCGGGAGATCTGTCTCCCCGCCCGTGCGCTCCGCCGGCTGGACAGGGAGCAGCAGCGGAGCGTCCTCGCGCACGAGCTGGCCCACCTGCTCCGGCGGGATCCGTGGTGGTTCACCTGCCTGGCCGTGATCGAGCGCGTCCTGTTCTTCCAGCCGCTGCTCCGCCTGGCCCGGCGGGAGATCCAGGAGGGCGCCGAGCTCCTGTGCGACGACTGGGCGGCGCGGCAGGTGGGGGGACTGGAGCTCGCCCGCTGCATCGCCGAGATCGCCAGCTGGAGCGCGGCTCCGCCCCAGGCGCTCGCAATGGCGCGCATGGCCGGATCGGGTCCGCTCACCCGCCGCGTGGACCGGCTCCTGGCCCCCAGTGCGGTCACGGATCGCCCCCGGAGCCGGGTGTGGGCGGGGCTCGCCGGCGGGCTCGCCACCCTGGCGGTCGCATGTGCGCCGGGGGTGTCCGTGCGAACCGTCGGGTCGGACGCGGCGGTACACGTGCAGGACGAGGGCGGGGCGGAGGTGGAGGCGCCGGCGAATGCGGCGGCGGAGGGGGCGGAGGCTGTGCAGCCGGCGGAAACGCTGGAGGCGACCGTCACCGTGGAGGCTGACGGGACGATCGTCTACAGCACCGGGGCGGTCGACGAGCCGCGTATGGTGGTGTGGGCGCACGGCCCCTTCTGGCAGAGCCAGGAGCAGCTCCAGGGCCGCATCCGTCTGGAGACGCAGGGGCGGATCCGGTTCTCGGCGGATGGGACGGAGATCGTGGAGCTCTCGAAAGGCGCTCGCTTCGTCGTCGAAGAGACCGATACGAGCGGGGTGAGACGGCTGGAGGTGTTCCGCGGGGAGGATGACGGCGTGCGGTACGCCTACTCGGTGGACGGGCGGCCGGAGCCCTGGCGCCAGACCCGTGAGCAGACGCGCTGGCTCGGGCCGTTGACGCGTGAGCTGTTGCGGGTCTCGACGCCCGAAGCCCGCGCCGCGCTGTAGGGCAGGGCTGCACGAGCGCCGGACGGAGCCCACCGGGCGGGCCCGGGCCAGGGCGCGGCTTCAGAAAGCTTATCCGCGATTTGGCCGCATATTATCGTAGATTTGCACTGCCGAATCGTGAGGCAGGCTGAACGATCCGGGAGCTCCAGCGCCACACCCAGTCGTCATCTCCGAGCGAACCTGCCCAGTCGCGTGCGCTGTCGCGGGTCGAGCCGGAGGACGGTCTGGCCGCCGTCACCCGGACCCTCCATCTCTCTCCCGGCCGTCCACCACCTCCGGTTCGCTCATCCGGCCATCCTATACGGCGAGGAGAATGCCATGTCCGGCCACAGCAACGATCCAAAGCCCGCCAAGGGTGACCAGCAGCCGGATGGCGACAAGGACAGGATGGCGAAAACCAAGCCCATGCCGCCGAACACGGATCCCGAGTTCAAGAAGTGGGCAGAAAAGCAGCCCAAGGCAAAGGAAGGGGACAAGGGGAAATCACCTCCCGACCCGCCGAAGGACCAGAAGGAACCGCGCGAACACGGGAGCCCGCACCCCAAGACCGAGGAGGACAGGTAATGATCAACTACTTACACTCCTACTCGAACCATCGCCCGGGTGTCGACTGGAACACCTGCGGATCGGCCGCCATCGCGACCATTGCGGACTACTGGGGGCGTAACCCCTACGGCCTGGCCCGTCGCCAGCACGACGGGACCAACGGGCGATGGTACTGGAACGACGGCGAAGCGATCGACGCCGTCATCCGCGGCGGCTACGGGCCCGACGTGGTGTTCGGCTGGGGTACGACCGGGGGGCGCATACAGAACGCACTCCGGAGCTATGGCCTCAACGCGTCGGTCGGCCACTCCGGCTTTGGTTCCTGGGGTTGGGAAAACCTCTACCGCACCCTCGAGAGCTATCTCTACTGGAACCGGCCGGTCCCGGTGATGATCGATCTCGGAAGGATCGGCGGCCCGGCATGGGGCGTCCACTGGGCCATCGCGTACAAGATCGCCGATGGTAAGGTCTATCTCGGCAACTGTGGATGGAACCCCTCGCCCACCATCCGGCAGTTCCAGGATGCCTGGCACTGCTGGTTCCTGCCGTACGGCTTCAACCACTGCGCGGTATACTGCTAGTTCCAGGCGATCCAGGGCGGGCTCGCGCGGACCACGCGGCGGCACTACGCGCCCCGCGCGTCTCGTTCGTGGCGAGCCGCGCGTTCGCCCGCCCCTGGATCCGCTCGACCAGCCCTCGGCCGCGCCGGTGCTCCCCTCCACCCTCGGCCAGTCCCCATTATTCCTCGCAGGAGGGCCCACCAGAGCTGATCAGCCTGTGATCGCGCCGCTCGATTCTGCTTCCGGACCGCTCCCGCTTCCACCCGCAGGGTGCGTCTGCCGCCGTCAGCCACTAGTTTTGAATTTGTAGAGGCACATCGTCCTTCCACGCTCTCGCTGTGACCCTCGTGAGCCAGGACCCCGCCCGCCAACCCGTATCCCCACGACACTCTGGAGGAGCCTCCGGAGCGGCTGCGGGGCGTCCCGGTCCGGCCGACGATGAGGGCGTGCCAGCCCGCGAGGATGCCTCGGCGCTCCACAGCGCCTCACCCTCCGACCCCATCCAGCGGGCACTCGCGTATGGGATCGACATCTCGCTGCTCCGGAGCAATCTGCAGCGCACCGTCGCCGAGCGCCTGAACGCGCTCGACGCGAACGCCGCCTTCATTCGCGGAATCCGGAGGCCGCCCCGTCGGTGAGCTTCTACAGCATGCTGCGGGGGCTCCAGGACGCCGGAGTCCGCCATGTGGTCGTCGGCGGGGTGGCGGGGACCGTACACGGCTCGCCTCACGTGACGCAGGACCTGGACGTCTGTTACGACACGGCCGGCGAGAACCGAGCCGCCCTGGCCGCACTGCTCCAGGACTGGGGGGCCCACCTCCGGGGCGCGCCTGCCGACCTTCCCTTCATGCTGGACGCGCGGACGCTGCGCGACACGCCCTTTCTCACCCTGCGCACGCGCGAGGGAGACCTTGACCTCCTCGACCACGTGCCCGGAGTGGGCGGATACCCGGAGTGCCTGGACGCCAGCGAGCCGGTCCAGTGGGAGGACGTCTGGTTCCGGGTCCTTTCGCTCCCTGCGCTGGTCGCGGCGAAGCGCGCTACCGGGCGCCCCAAGGACCAGGCGCACCTCGTCGAGCTGGAAGCCCTCCTCGCCCTGGAAACCCCTCCCTCCAGCGGCTACACTGACGACCCGACCTGACCTGCAGCAAAGCGCGATTCCCGCCATCCTGCGCCTGGAATTCCAAAGTTAGGCCTTGCCGCCCTCCGCCCTCCCCTTTAGACTGCGCCGCTTCAACCGGTCCCCCGGACCATAAAAACGGAGGAAACCGTTGAGCACAGCAGCTCTGAACGTCGGCAGCATGGCATCCGGGGGCGTCCTGCGACGCCCCGCGCTCTGGGCGCTGTTCGCCCTCTGCGCCTGGGTGTCGCCCGCCACCGGGCAGCAGGGGGACAGTACCCGCCTACCCGCCCCCGAGACGCCGCAGCTCGGCGAGCACGCCCCCTTCGGGCGTGAGTTCTGGGCCCGACTCCGCGAGGAAGCACGCCGCTTCCGCGAGCTGGAGATCGGGTCCTTCGTTTATGCGAGGCAGTACGCCATCTCCGACGAGCTGGCCCGGATGATCCACGAAGAGGCCCGCGCCCAGGGGATCGACCCCGAGCTGGCCTTCCGCCTGGTGCGCGTGGAGAGCCGCTTCCACCCCCGCGCCCGCAGCCACGCCGGCGCCCTGGGCCTCACCCAGCTCATGCCCGGCACCGCGCGCGGCCTGGACCGGCGGATGCGCACCGCCGAGGCCATCATGGAGCCCCGCGCCAACCTCCGCGTGGGCTTCCGCTACCTGCGCGGCCTGATCGACCGCTACGACGGCGACGTGCGCCTGGCGCTTTTGGCCTACAACCGCGGCGAGGGCGCCGTGGACCGCTCCCTGCGCCGTGGGCGCGACCCGGAGAACGGGTACTCCCGCAAGGTGCTCGGCACCGGCCGGAACGCCTACCGGGGCACCGGCCTGGTGCAGCAGCGCCCGAGCGACTAGACACACCCCGGACCGGTTGAAGCCGAAGGGGCGCGCACCCGCCGCGGGTGCGCGCCCCTTCGCGCGTGCGGGCCCTCCGCGCGCCTACTCCCGCGCCGGCGCCAGCGTCATGAAGAGCTGCCGCGCCTCGAACCGGTCGCTCCGGTTCTCCACCTCGGCGACGTCGCCCAGCGCCTCGCTGACGTCGTCCAGCACCTTCCGACCCAGCTCCGGCCGGCGCATCTCGCGGCCCCGGTAGCGGACGGTCACCTTCACCTTCTTCCCCTTCTCCAGGAAGCGACGGGCGTTGCGGACCTTGACGTCGAAGTCGTGCGTGTCGGTGAGGGGGCGGAACTTCACCTCCTTCACGTCCACCGTGTGCTGGCGCTTGCGTGCCTCGCGGGCCGCCTTCTGCTGCTCGTACTGGTGCTTCCCCCAGTCCATCACCCGCACCACCGGCGGGCGGGCCGTGGCCGCGACCTCCACCAGGTCGAGCCCCGCCGAGCGGGCGGCCTCCCGGGCCTGGTCCAGGGCGACGATCCCCACCTGCTCGCCGTCCGCGCCGATCAGGCGGACCGGGGAGATGCGGATCTGGTTGTTCACGCGCGTCGTTTCGGGTCTGGCTGCGATGATGTCCTCCTCGCCGTGAGACGTTCCGGGAGCGTCGAGCTCCCCTCGCGGGCCGGCCGCTCGCGCCCGGCCCCCTTCACCCTACACTGAGGGGCGTCCTGCGTGCCCCCGCACGCACCGTTCCGTCAGCGCTTCTTCCGCGGCTTCCCGCCCGTCTTCTTCGCCTTCGCGCCGCCCCCGGACGCCCCCCCGAGGGCCTGCTCGTTCAGCGCGCCGATCCACTCCGCCATCGCCACGTCCACCTCGTAGTCGTAGAATGGCCCCTCCGGGAGCTGCGATCGGTCCACCTCCGGCGGGAGCTCGTCCGCGCCGACCTCGCGGGCGATCCCCGCCTCCAGCAGGAGGGGCGGGAGCATCTGCAGGGCCTCCGCCGCCTCCTCCTTCCCCGGCGCGGGGCGGACCTTTCGCGGGAGCTTCGTGGACGAGACCAGCCTCGTGATCATCGCCTCCACCTTGAGGGCGTCCGGGAGGGCGTCCCCCATCTCCCGGAGCGCGCGGGCCAGGGCGGCCGGCCGGTCCGGGTCCGACTCCGCGAGCACGACCATCCCCGGGGAGCGCAGCCAGGAGCCGTCGCCGCGGGGGATCAGCCGCCCCAGGGCGAGGGCGCCCGCCCCGTAGTGCGTGTCCGGGGCGTGCTCGCACACCCGGAGCGTGGCGCCGTCCAGCGGCGAGGCGAACGTCGCCTCCTCCCCCTTTCGCTCCCGCACCTCCCACACCCCCGCCACCGACCCCAGGAGCCCGTATGCCATGGCCCGCTGCCTCGCGGGGAACTCCTCCATCTCCTCGTCCTCGTACAGGAATTCCAGGAGGGTGCGGTCGCCCAGCCCCAGGAAGGGGCGGTCCACGAGCGCGAACTCCTGCTCTCGCACCCCGCGGGCGAACTCGTGGTCCCGCTGCCGTCCGGCCGGGGTCCACCGCTCGAAGTACCACCGCGCAGCCGCGCGCTCCAGGGTGAGCAGGTCGTCGCCCTCCACCCAGGCCTCCAGCCGCTCGTACAGCGGCTCCAGGAGCCAGACGTGCGCCTGCGCCGGGGTCACGGGGACGCCGGCGAGGACCAGCCCCTGCTCGTCCTGCGTCGCGAGCATCACGTCCAGCTCCATGTGCTCCAGCCCCGCCTCCCGCAGCAGGGCGCCGGCTTCGGCCAGCACCTCCGTCGGCACGTCCTCCAGCGCGGCCGGAAGGAGCGCCGCGGCGGGGCCCTCCGCCAGCTCCCGGATCGCCTCCCGCTGGGCGGACGCGGACTCCCGCAGCTCCGCGGCGGAGGGGGCGTCGCCGCCGTGGAAGGCGCGGAGCACCACGCCGCGGGCCAGCTCGCGCCCTCCCTCCCGGAACTCCCATTCCTGTTCCAAAGCGTCGGGGCCGAAGAGCACCGCCAGCGACAGGAAGGTCGCGGTGGCGCCCAGGGCGTGCACGGCGTCGGCCAGCTCGTCGCGGACGGGGACGAGGCGCGGGCCGGGATCCGGGTCGGGGCGTGTGCGCTTGCTCTTCATGGCTGCCGGAGGCGAAGGGGGGATGGAGGCGATGCTCCGCGGGGGCGCGCAAACGGTGGGCCGCGCCTTGCCCCCGGCGCGCGCGCCGCCGTAGACTCCGCGTGACGGCGAACGCGCCCTCTTCCGCCCCATCCGAGCCCCGGTCCCATGAAGCGCACCACCCTTGCCCTCCTCGCCCTGCTCCTGGCCGCCCCCGCCGCGGCGCAGGAGCGCCCCTTCGGCACCCTGCGCGAGCAGGCCCAGACGCGGCAGGAGTGGCTCCGCCTCCGCCTAGAGCGCGTCCTCCCCCGGCTGATGCGTGAGCAGGGCGTGGGGATGTGGATCGTCCCCATGCGCGAGTACAACGAGGACCCCGTCTTCCGCGCGCTGGTGTCGCCCACCACCATGGCCGCCCGCCGCCGCACCATCTACGTGTTCTGCGACCGCGGCCCGGAGCGCGGGGTGGAGCGGATCGCCATCGGCGGGACGGCGCAGGGCGGGCTGTACCGCGTGGTGCGCGACCCCGACGCCGCGGTGGGCTCGGCCGGCGTGCAGCAGCGCGCCGCCGAGCCGTACGGCCCCGAGCAGTGGAAGCTCCTCCCGCCCCTGGTGGAAGCGTGCGACCCGCGGACCATCGCCGTGAACATCTCGCATGCGCACGCCTTCTCGGACGGGCTCACCGCGGGGGAGTGGGAACAGCTGAGCGCCGCGCTCCCGGAGCGGTACCGCGAGCGGGTGGTGCGGCGCGAGCTCCTGGCGCTGGACTACCTGGCCGAGCGCATCCCGGAGATGATGCCCGCGTACGTGGAGATGCAGAAGCTCGCCCACTCCATCATCGCCGAGGCGTTCTCGGAGCGCGTGATCACCCCGGGGACCACCCGCACCTCCGACGTGGTGTGGTGGATGCGGCAGAGGGTGAACGACCTGGGGCTGGGGAGCTGGTTCCAGCCCTCGGTGACGGTGCAGCGGCGCGGCGTGGAGATGGGCGACTCCGCCGACCCGGTGATCCGGCGCGGCGACGTGCTGCACACCGACTTCGGGATCGTGGCGCTGGGGCTGCACACCGACACCCAGCACATGGGGTACGTGCTGCGCGAGGGCGAGACCGACGCCCCGCCGGCCTGTACGCCGCTCCGCAACTCCAACCGGCTGCAGGACCTGCTCCTGGAGGAGATGGTCCCCGGCCGCAGCGGCAACGAGGTGCTGCGCCGCGCGCGCGAGCGGATGCGTGCGGCGGGGATCGACGGCACCATCTACACGCACCCCATCGGCGACCACGGCCACGGCGCGGGCGCCATCATCGGCCTCTGGGACCGGCAGGAGGGCGTCGCCGGCTGGGGCGACCCGCCGCTCCGCCCCAACACCTGGTACTCCATCGAGCTGCAGGCCACCACGCCCGTCCCCGAGTGGGGCGGCCAGCGGGTGCGCATGGCGCAGGAGGAGGAGGCCTGGCTGGATGCCGACGGGACGCGCCGCTGGGTCCTGGAGCGGCAGGAGCGGTTTCACCTGGTGCGGTGAGGAGTGCGTGAGTGCGTGAGTGCGAAAGTGCGGGAGTGAAATGCCTGAGCCCGATGACGTGAGCCAGCCGCCCGACACGCCGCAGCCCCGTCCGGAGATCCGGTACCGGAACGGGCTGGCGGTGCTGCGGAGGGTGCGGGAGCGTCCGCCCGCGTGGATGGTGTACGATGCGCGGGCGGACGCGTACGTCGCGCCGGGGAGCCGGCTCCCGGAGCTGCGCGCCTGGGCGGAGGAGCGCGGCATCGCGGAGGGCGGGCGCGGGGCGGAGGCGCTGGACGCGCCGCTGCTGGACCCGCGCGAGCCGCGGGAGTACCAGCGCGAGGCGCTGAAGCGCTGGGAGGCGGCGGGGGGGCGGGGGACGGTGGTGCTCCCCACCGGCGCAGGGAAGACGCTGGTGGCGCTCCTGGCCGTGGCCGCCGGGGGGCGGGGCGCCTGCGTGGTGGCGCCCACGCAGGCCCTGGTGGGGCAGTGGTTCTCGCAGCTCGCGGACGCCTTCGGGGCGGAGCGGGTGGGGGCCTTCTACGCCGCGGAAAAGGAGGTGCGGCCCGTCACCGTCACCACCTACCACTCCGCCTTCGCGCTGCTGGAGCGCTGGGGCGAGCGCTTCGACCTGCTGGTGCTGGACGAGGCGCACCACCTGGCGGACACCGCCGGGGGCGAGGCCAAGGCGTGGCACGACGCGCTGCGCATCGCCCCGGCGGCGCGCCGGCTGGGGCTCACGGCCACCTACCCGGACGGGCGCGACGCGGAGCTGCGGCGGCTGGTGGGCCCGGTGGTGTACCGGCGGGCGGTGGGGGAGATGAGCGAGGCGGAGCTGGCCGGCTTCGCGCTGGAGCGGCGCTTCGTCCCGCTCGCCCCCGAGGAGGCCGAGGCGTACCGCCGCCGCACGGAGGCGTACGAGGCGTACGTGGCCGCGCGCGGGTGGGCGGACACGCCCGCGCGCGAGTTCTGGCCCTGGTTCATGGCGGACACCCGCCGCTCCCCGGCCGCGCGGCGCGCCTTCCGCGCCTGGCGCGAGCGCGAGCGGATCGTCGCCGGCTCCGCGCCCAAGCTGCGCGAGGCGGAGCGCATCCTCCGCCTCTTCCCCGCCGAGACCGCCGTGCTCTTTTGCGGGAGCGCCGAGGCCGCCGAGGCGGTGTCGCGCCGCCTGGCCGTCCCCATCGTCACCTCCGAGACCCCGGCCTCCGAGCGCAAGGCGGTGCTGGACGCCGTGGCCGCGGGGGCGGTGCGCGCGGTGGCGAGCGTGCGGGTGCTGGACGAGGGATGGGACGTCCCCTCCGCCAAGCTGGGCGTCGTCCTGGGCGACAGCACCCGCGGGAGCCCCCGCCAGTTCGCGCAGCGGCTGGGCCGGCTGCTCCGCCGCCAGGGCGACTCGGTGGCCTCGCTCTTCGAGATCGTCTCGGCGGGGACGCACGAGTTCTACGCCTCGCAGCGGCGCGGCCGGGGGCTGCGGGGCGGGCCGGACCGGCAGCTCGGGCTGGGGATCTGATGCTGCGCCGCACCCAGGTGGACCCCTTCGCCCCGGTGCGCGGCGGCGAGGTGGTGGTGGACTACCTCCCCCGCACCGAGGGCGTGGTGCGGCTGCTGGACCGGTGCTGCCGGCTGGTGCGGCGGCTGGAGGGGCGCCCCCGCCGCGACGTGGCCGAGGCGCTGCGCCGGCAGGAGC
>DASYWD010000387.1 GCA_035936415.1 Longimicrobiaceae bacterium | reverse complement strand
CCCCCCCACCCCCGTGCGCTGACGTTCTGCGGAGACGGCTACCGGAACGCGGCGACCGTGCCCCGGGTCTCGTTGAGCACCCGCGCGTTGTCCTCGTACGTGGCGGTCCCCATCACCTCGCCATTGTAGGTCTTGAGCGGGCTGGACCAGTACTGGATGCGCTTGCAGTTGCTGCAGTTGTTGCCGTAGCCCATGATGGTGCGCCAGCTCTTGCTCGGCGGGATGTACCCGTGGCCGTACGGGTACGGGGAGGTGCTGCTGTCCACGAAGCGGTCGTGGCGGGCGCCCTGCAGGTGCCCGACCTCGTGGCCGAACGAGTAGTAGCCCGTGATGCAGCTGTAGTGCGCGGCCGCGAAGGCCGACGTCGCGGTCGCCTTGATCGCCGCGGCCATCCCGCAGGCCTCGCTGTCGTTCACCACCAGCACCACCACGTCGGCGGCGTACGTGTTGCGCCAGGTGTGGACGATGTCCATGATGCCGTCCGTGGTGCTCTTCAGCGCGTTGACGTGCTGGGAGAAGCTGCGGTTGGACTCGTTGTAGGACACCTGCGCCACGTGCACCTTGTTCATCGAAATGCTGATGCCGCTGTTCACGTAGGACTGGTTGGTCTCGTCCACCGCGAGCTGGATCAGGTTGCCGATGCTGGAGGTGGCCGAGGCGGCGGCGGCGGTGTACACCACCATCACGTTGATCGTGGTGTTGGCCAGCGTGCCGACGGTGCCGTCGGAGCCGGACTTCTTGGAGGCGGAGGCCCGGAACCCGTCCACGGCGGAGTCGAGGGCGTCGCTCAGCGCGCCGGTCGGGCTGTCGGCGGGATGCTCGTCGGGGAAGCCCCTCTCGTCGATCCGGGAGACGGCGTGCAGCCCACCGCCCAGCGGCTCCACGCTGTACAGCGTGTTCCCCACGCGCACGGACGCGTTCACGCCGCCGTCCCCGAGCACCATCTGCACCCACCCCTCGCCGCCGCGCACGGGGCCGGCCCACGAGATGTCGTCGGCCGAGCGACGCTCCACGCGCTCCCCGGCGGCGACCACCTGCACCCCCGGCGCCAGCGCGATGCGGATGGCACCGCCCTGCTGCAGCATCTGGCCGGGGGTGCCGGCGATGCGCGCCAGGTGCACCTCGGCGGTGCTCGCACGGCCGCGGATGGTGGCGAGCAGGTCGCGCTGCGCGTTGTCGAGCGCCGGCTGGGCGGCGAGCGTGAGGAAGTTCTCCTGGCCTGCGGCGGCGCTCATGGAGGAGGAGGCCGGGGGGGTGATGTCGTCGCCCTGGCAGGCGGCGAGGCCGAGCGATACGGCCAGCACCAACGCGATCCGAGCTTTCATGGACGTTCTCCTGAAAAGAGGGGGTGAACCGGCAGGGTGGCGCAAGATCCGACCATCGTGTCGGACGCTGGGATTGCCTGGATGTTCTTTCAGCCTGACGGAAGAGCTTCCCGGACGGACGCCGGGCACGGATCGAGCACGCCGCGGGGCACCGGTGGGGGGTGGCCCGGGGAAGAGCAGCGGACGCGAAGAGCTTACGAGGATGCCCTCCGCTCCCGCGCCGACAACGCGAATTTTGTGGACGAAGACGTGCGGACGAGACCTGACCGGCCGGACCTTCGCGAGGGTCGCCTGGGGAGGTGCAGCTCGCGATTGGATATGTTACCCGACACTATGCATTATGGAACTCTGCTTGTCAAGAATTTTCTTTCAGTCGCCCGCTGTCAGAGGGAGCCGCCGCGTCGGGACCACCGGCGAGCACCGCGTCGCGGGGACTTTCCCCCGCAGTGGTGGACACCCGGACGAGGCCGGGTATACTATCGGGGCAGGCGGTGATCCATGGGATCACGCACGTGCAAGCACCCGGGAAGAACCGGAGCGGGAGAGAATGCCGCGAATGAACCCTGAGCCCACCGCGTCCGAAAGGACGCCTGCTGTTCCCGGCCGGGAGTTTCATACCCCCGGCCGGCGGGTGGAGCGATGAGCTCTCCCGACCTGGGCACCCTCCTCCCGCACCTCGTCGTCGCGCCCCCCGGCCCGCGCTCACGCGCGCTGGCGGCGGAGCTGCGGAGGTACGAGTCGCCCAACGTGACCTACCTGGCGGAGGACTTCCCCGTGTTCTGGGAGGAGGCGCGGGGCGCCAACGTGCGCGACGTGGACGGCAACGTGTACGTGGACCTCACCGCCGCCTTCGCGGTGGCGGGGGCGGGGCACGCCCACCCGCGCGTGGTGGAGGCGGTGCGCGCGCAGGCGGGGCGGCTGCTGCACGGGATGGGCGACGTGCACCCGCCGGAGGTGAAGGTGGCGCTGCTGCGGGCGCTGGCGGAGGTCGCCCCGGGCGGGCTCACCCGGAGCGTGCTCGCCAACTCCGGCGGCGAGGCGGTGGAGGCGGCGCTCAAGACCGCGGCGGTCGCCACGGGGAAGCCCCGGGTGCTGGCGTTCCACGGGAGCTACCACGGCCTCACCTACGGGGCGCTCTCGGTGTCCGGGCGCGAGGACTTCCGCGCCCCCTTCGCGGCGCAGCTCGGGCGCACCGCCGTGTTCGCGCCGTACCCGTACGCCTACCGCTCCCCCTTCGGGCGCGACCCGGAGGAGGTGGGCGCGGCGGCGCTGCGGTACGTGGAGCACCTGCTGGACACGCCCGGGACGGCGTCGGAGGGGATCGGGGCCATCCTGGCGGAGCCGGTGCAGGCGCGCGCGGGCGACGTGGTCCCCCCGGACGGCTTCCTCCCGGGGCTGCGGCGCATCTGCGACGAGCGGGGGCTGCTCCTGATCCTGGACGAGGTCTACACCGGCTTCGGACGCACCGGCCGCTGGTTCGCGTGCGAGCACCAGGGCGTGGTCCCCGACCTGATGGTGGTGGGCAAGGCGCTCACCGGCGGCTTCCCCTTCGCCGCGTGCATCGGCACGGACGAGGTCATGGGGCGGTGGCCGGTCTCCACCGGGGAGGCGATCCACACCTCCACCTTCCTGGGGAACCCGGTGGGGTGCGCGGCGGCGCTGGCGTCCATCGCCGCGCTGCGGGAGGAGCGGCTGGTGGAGCGCTCGGCGGAGCTGGGGGCGCGGATGCGGGCACGCCTGGAGGAGGCCGCGCGCGGACACCCCCGGGTGGGGGAGGTGCGCGGGCTGGGAACGATGATCGGGGTGGAGATGGTGCGCGACCGCGGGACGCGCGAGCCGGCGCCGGAGCTGGTGGGGCGGCTCGTGGTGGAGGGGCTCCGCCGGGGGGTGGTGCTCCTGGGCGGGGGGGTCCACGGGAACGTGCTCTCCCTCTCCCCGCCCTTCGTGGTCACCGCCGAGCAGGCGGACGCGGCGCTCGGCGTCGTCGAGGAGGTCCTGCACGCGATCCCGTAGCCCGGCGCGGGTCCGGGAACGCGGAGGGGGCGGCCACCCACCGGGTGACCGCCCCCTCGCCGCGTCTGGCCCGGGTCCGCCTACGGCCGGGTGCCGCCCTCCTGAGCCCGCACGGCGGCCTCCAGCTTCGACTGCAGCGCCTGGCCGCGCTCCACCAGCGCCATGGTCTGCGGCTCCACCTGGACCATCCTGCGGCGGAGCTGCTCCTCGAAGGCCTTCGCCCGCGTGGCCAGGGCGGGGTTGTCCCGCAGCGCGCGCTGCTGCGCGTTCATCAGCCTGGCCTGGATCTGCTGGGCCTGCTGCGTCAGCTGCATCAGCTTCGCCTCGTCGCCGGCCTGCTGCGCCTGCTGGGCCTGCGCCTCCATCGCCTGGGCGCGGGCCTCCAGCCCCGCGAGGCCGGGATCCGCCCGCTCGATGGCGGCCTTGAAGTCCTTGCCGAGCTGCTCCTGGGCCGCCCGGAGCTGCGGGTCCTGCAGGGCCTTGACCTGCGCCGCCTGGAGGCGCCCGCCGATCTGCATCAGCTCGGCGTACCACCCCTGCATCTCCCGCTGGGCGGGGGTGAGCGCCGGAGCCGGGGCCGAGGCGCGCGGCGCCGCGGCCCGCTGCGGGGTCGGCTGCCTCTGCTGGGCGAGGAGCGCCGTCGGGAGGGCGGTAACCGCGAGGGCGACCGCGGCCGCCCGGATGGTCCGTTTCAACAAGATGCTTCCTTCCGCAAAAGACGTGTGTGCGCCGGCCGGAGCCGACGGACGGTGCAACCCCGCCCGTCAGAAACTGTTCCCGCCGCCCGGACC
>DASYWD010000386.1 GCA_035936415.1 Longimicrobiaceae bacterium | reverse complement strand
GTCCCGCGGGGGGCGGGCGGGTCCACCGGGACGACGCCGCGGAGGTCGGCCTCCCCGCCGGAGCGCCGGATCCCGATGCGCCGCCAGGTGGCGTCGTCCCCGTCGGCCGGGAGGTCGGGAGTCGCCCGCCGGGAGGCGCGGTTCAGCGGGACCACCTGCGAGTCCACCACCATCCAGGCGGCGCGCTCCCCGCCGGAGGCGGAGTCGCCGGCCCGCGAATAGACCAGCACCCGGTCTCCCCTGGGGTTCCGGGTCGCCACCAGGGCGCCGGAGTCGCCGCCCTCTCCGCTCCCGCGGATCCACCGGCTGACGCTCTCCACTTCGCTGGTGTAGACCGGCCCGGACGAGGCGGGCGGCTGCTCTCCGCGCCCGGCGTCCCCGCGGCCGCACGCCGTGAGCGCGCCCGCGAGGACGACCGCGTGCAGGGGGTTCCGGAGGCGTCGCGCGCGCATGGTGGCTCCTCGTGCGGATGGCCGCGCCGGGGCCGTCCCGGCCGGTGACACGTCCGTACGGTTGCAAGCCGGGGGCCACCCGCCGCCTCCCAGGGCCCGCAACCGGCGATCAGGGCAGCACTTACGCTGTAGACAAGCCGGTACCCAAAGAAAATCCCCCGGCGCACGCGGCGCCGGGGGGAGACGTACGGCGGAAGGAGCGGGCCGGATCAGCGCGACCGCACCTCGATCACCCCGTGGCTGTGACCCTGGCCGTACGCGTAGGTGGCCCTGGCGGCGTCGAGGAAGCGGACCGACTCCACGTTGGCGACCGGAATGCCGCGGAGCGTCTCGACCTCGCCGAGGAGCGCACCGTCGTAGTAGACCTTGATCTTCCCGGTGCCGGGGTCGGTGATCACGATGCCGCCGGGCCCGTCACCCGGACCCCCGAAGCTCTGTCCGCGGGGATTCTCGCGGAACGTCTGGGTCCCCCGCACGTTCAGCCACTGGGGCCGGAGGGCGCGGATCATCTCCAGCACGTTGGGGTGGGGCGAAGCGGAGATCTCCTCGAGGAGGAGCTCGTTGCCACCGGCGACCGGGGCGGGTCGCGCCGCGGCCACGGTCATCGGCGCGCGGGTCCCGCCGCGGCTGCCGACCAGGAGCCCCAGCAGCGAGCCCGCGCCCCCGCCGACGCTGGCGTACCGGAGGCGGGTGGCCCCGAAGTTGTTGTCGTGGGTCCGGTCCCAGTCGCTGTACTGGACCTGCGAGGCCATGTAGCCGATCCAGCCGCCCACCAGCGCGCCGCCGACGGCGTGCAGCACCATCCGCGTGGTCGAGTCGCCGCGCCTGCCGGGGACCTCCTGCGCAGAGAGGGGGGCGGCGATGGTCAGCCCGGCGAGGAGGACGGCGGCGGATCGCGTGACGCTGTATCGCATGTTACGGCCTCTTCGGTGTCGGTGGGCGGCACGGCGCTGGTTCTCGCCACCAGGCGGGCCATCCCATTCAATAAGCCCCGTCCTCCCTGCCCTGTCAAGCACCTGACCTGCAGCGCGAAGAAGGCCCCGATCCGGCGGGTGCATCATGGAAGCTGCAGCACCCACCGGTACGCCTGGATGACGTCGCGCGAGAAGCCGTCCACGCATCCCCAGAGGTACACCTGGAACCGCCTGTACTGCGCCGCCCCCCAGCGCCGCTCCACCTCCTCCCGGTGCCGGTCCAGGTTCTGCGCCCAGTGCAGGGTGGTGAGCTGGTAGTTGTGGGTGTCGTCGTGCACCACGCGGAGCCGGAACGGGGAGCGCGCCACCGCGGCGAGGTAGTCGTGCAGGCAGAGCGGTGATCCGTTCCCGGGGAATATGTAGCGCTCGAAGAAGTCGGAAACGTCGTGCTTGGTGCGGGTGGCGCTGGCGTCCAGGCACACCTTCCCCCCCGGCTTCAGGAGGCGCTCGTAAACCCGCAGGGTGGCGCGGTAGTCGGGGAGGTGCTCGGTGACGCCCAGGTTGACGATCCCGTCGTAGCGCTCCGCCGGGCGGTGCTCGAAGAGGTGCTCCCGCACCACGCGGCAGGGGAGCCCCTCACGCTCGACGAGCGCCCGGATGTACCGCTCGGATGCGGCGGAGATGGTCAGGGAGGTGACGCGGATCCCCCGCCGCCCGGCGTGCTCGGTGAAGGCGCCCCAACCGCCCCCCACGTCCAGCACGCGGTCGCCCGGCCGGGCGCCGACGGCCTCCAGCGCGAAGTCGAGCTTGCGGGTCATGGCGTCCTCCAGCGGCTCGTCGTCGCGGGCGAACACGCCCTGCGAGTAGCAGCGGTGGCGCCGGTCGAGGAAGAGGGTGTAGAAGTCCGGGTCCTCGTCGTAGTGCTTCGCGATCCACGTCCGGTCGCTCGCCACCTGGCCGAAGAGAAGGGGCCGGAGGAAGCGGTACACGTAGCGCAGGGGGTGCCGGTCCGTGAAGAGGTCGCGCAGCGCCAGGAGCCGGCGCAGGTCGCCCTCCACGTCCAGCAGCCCGCGGAGGTACGCCTCGCCGATGGCGGTGGCGTCCAGGGTGCTGAGCGCGGCGAGCCCGCGCGGGTCGTGGACGACCAGGGTAACGGCGGGGTCGCCCGCGCCGAACACGGCGGCGGGGCCGCCGGGGAGCCGGAGCGCGAAGCCCCCCTCACCGCCCTGCGGCAGAAGGGAGGAGGCGCGCTTCTCGATGAGCCGGACCAGCCTGCGGAAGCGGGTGTCCATGGGCGCACGCGAGCGGAGGGTGGGACGGGCCGTGGCGCTACGGGACGGAGACGCCGGAGAGCGCGGCGCCGGCGCGCCGCTCCTGGAGGACCTCGGAGGCGTGGACGTAGCCGGCGTCGACGATCTCGTCGATGCGGGGGAAGTCCATCAGCCGGAACCGGTCGATGGGCGGGCGGAAGCAGAGGTCGGCGGCTTCCAGCGCGGAGCGCTCGCGGTAGATGCTGTGCAGCATGGAGGCGCGCATGGCAACCTCCATGAGCGAGGGGAAGCGCACCTGCGGACGGCCCCGGGTGAAGCGCCCCCGGATCACCTCCCAGGGCGAGGGGACGCGCTCGCAGGTGAAGGTGGCATCCTCCTCCACCGAGACCTCGCAGGCGAGGACCGTCCCCGCGCCCAGCCCGCGCATGACGTCCGTGGGCAGGTTGTCGAGGACGGCGCCGTCCACCAGGAGGCAGCCGTCGTCCAGCACCGGGATCGCGGCGCCGGGGAGGGAGCCGCTGGCGGTGGAGGCGAGCCGCAGCGAGCCCGTGCGGTGCACCACCTTCTCGGCGGTGGTGAGGTTGCTGGAGACGCAGTAGAAGGGGAGCCACAGGTCCTCGATCTCCGTGTCCCCGTACAGCATCCGCCCGCACTCGTCGGATCCTCTCTGCCCGATCAGCGAGAAGATGGGAACGGTGTAGCGGGTGTGCGGCCGGATCTGCACCCAGACGCGGTGGTTGACCTCGTGGATCCGCTCCGGGCTCCACCCCATGGCGTGCTGCGCGGCGATGGCGCCGCCCATGCTGGTGCCGCCGATCATGTCGATGGGGACGCCTGCCTCGCCGAGCGCCCGCAGCACGCCGATGTGCGCCAGCCCCCGCGCCCCTCCCCCTCCCAGCACCAGCCCCACCGCGGTCCCGGCGAGGACGCGCGCCAGCCGCGCGAAGCCGCCCTCCTCGCCCCAGCGCAGGTGGTGGTGCTCGTCCACGCGGCGCCCCTCCAGCCATCGCCGCGTACCCGTGGGGAGGACGGTCCCCTCGGGGTGCAGGAGCACCAGGACCTCGTGGGCGTCCGTGATGCGCCCCTCCAGCCCCAGCAGCGCGCGCTCGGCCTCGCCCGGGCGGGGATCGCCCTCCGCGCGGGCGACCAGGAGCACCCGGTCCGCCTGGCGCATGCAGCGGCGCGTCCAGGGGGTGGGGCCGGGCTCCGCCTCGTAGACGACGAAGCGGTGCGCGGCCTCCTGCGCCTCCAGCCACGCCAGGAGCCGGGGGCTCTCGGCGGAGCCCTCCCACGCCTGCGAGATCCCGGCCTCGGCCATGCGCGCGTCCACCCCCGCCGCGTCCAGGCGCAGGACGGACCCGTGCGCGCCGAGCGCGGTGACGAGCCGGTTGCAGAACTCGCGCACCGGGGCGCCGGAGCTGGCGGGGAGGACGGCGACGTTCACCACGCGGCCGGGGCCTACGCGCGCGCCGCGGTGCAGGCGCTCCACCAGCCCGCGGGTGACGCGCCGGAGGAGCTGGGGCTGGCGCGCCGCCAGGCGGTCGAACTCGTCGCTGGTGAAGCCGACCAGCACGCTGTCGCGCACCGCCTGCACGCGCTCGTCGCGGGTGGGGATCCCGAAGAAGGCCAGCTCGCCCGCCACCTCGCCGCGCCCGGACTCGGAGAGGACGCGGGTGGTGCCGTCGCGCTCCACGCGGACCGTCTGCACGCGTCCGCTGACGATGCAGTACAGGCCGTCGTCTGCCGGGGTGTTCTGCTCGAAGAGGAGCCGCCCGCGCGGGAGGTGCACCCAGTCGGCGGTGGCTTCCACGTCGTCCAGCAGTCCCCGGTCGAAGGTGCCGAACACGGTGTGCAGCCGGCAGAGCAGCTGGCGCAGGTGGAGCCGCCGGAGGGCGGCCGCGATCGGGGGGTGGGTGGCCGCGAGGTGGTCCACCCGCTCGCCCGGGACCCGCCCCACCACGGTGTCGCCCTCCGCCCGGACCACGACGGGACGGGCGCTCCCGGCGAGCAGCTGCATCTCGTCCAGCGCCTCGCCGGCCTGCAGGACGCGGACGAGCGCTTCCGCCCCGCCGGGGTCGGGCTCCACCGCGTGCAGTCGCCCCTCCAGCACCAGGTACAGGGCGGCGTCCCCGTGCGGGCCGGCGAAGACCGGGTCGCCGGTGCGGAGGGGGATGCGCTCCATCTCCGTGTGCAGCGCCGCCGCCGCCTCGGCGCCCAGGTCTCCGGGAAGCGCGGCGGACGCCCGGACTTCCGGGACGGAGGAGAACGGCTGGGATTCCGTGGAAGCCATTTGGGTCGCTCACAGCGGGGACCGAGGCTGCGAGCCGCTGCGCAGCCGTGTCTACGTTGCGCCGTGCGGTGCGGTAGTGCAAGGGGCGCGGCCCGGAACCCGCTCCCCGCCGTGCACCGGACCGCCCGGATCAGGACAGCCGCGGCACGGTCACGCGCGGCGTGGGGCGAGCTGCTCGTCCCGGCGCAGGTGCCTGTCCAGCACGAAGGGGCCGAAGGGGACCACCGACGCGACGGCCGCGGCCACGATGCGGCTCCATGGCAGGCTCCGCGTGAGCACCACCTCGGCCAGGGCGAGCGCGAAGAGCATGAAGAGCACGCCGTGCGCCCAGCCGACCACCTTCACGGCGGCCGGCATGCCGGCGAGGTACTTGAGCGGCATTGCGACGCCGAGGAGCAGGAGGAACGATGCGCCCTCGACGAGGGCGACGGCGCGCAGGCGTCCGACGGGTGTGTTCAGCACTGGGGATCCGGCAGCCGGGGTGGATCGCACGGTTCGGGCGCGCCCGGTGCGGCGCGCGGCGGCCGAAAGGTAACCCGTGCGCCGCCGCCGCGGGAGCCGCCGGTTCAGCGGACCGGCTCGAGCCGCAGCACCGGCGCCTTCGCGGCATCCACCAGAACGTAGAGGAAGCCGTCCGGTCCCACCCGCACGTCGCGGATCCGATGGCCGCGCCCGCCCAGCAGCTTCTCCTGCTCCACCACGCGCGCACCGTCCAGCCGCACCCGCGCCAGGTGCCGGCCCGCCAGCCCGCCGACGAAGAAGTCCCCCTTCCACCCCGGGAAGCGGTCCCCGTCGTAGATCGCCAGCCCGGAGGTGCCGATGGAGGGCACCCACGCGTGCAGGGGCGCCGCCACGCCCGGCTGCTCCGTCCGCTCGCTGACCTTCCGGCCGCTGTAGTCGATCCCGTGGGTGACGAGCGGCCAGCCGTAGTTGGCCCCGGGCCGGATCCGGTTGAGCTCGTCGCCGCCGCGCGGCCCGTGCTCCGTCTCCCAGAGCTCCCCGGTGGCCGGGTGGAGAGCCATCCCCTGCGGGTTGCGGACCCCGTACGCGTAGATCTCCGGGAGCGCGCCCGGGCAGCCGACGAAGGGGTTGTCGGCGGGGACCCGGCCGTCGTCGTGCAGGCGCAGGATCTTCCCCGCGTGGGTGCCCAGGTCCTGCGCGTTCCGCATCCGCCCGCGCTCGCCCACGGAGACGAACAGGTGCCCGCGTCCGTCGAAGACCAGGCGCGAGCCGAAGTGGTCGCCCCCGGTGCTCCAGGCTTTCGCCTCCAGGATCTCCTGCACCCCGGTGAGCCGGTTCCCCTCCAGCCGCCCGCGCGCGACGGCGGTGGTGGCGCCCCGCGGCCCGGGCTTGGAGTAGCTCAGGTACACGAGCCGGTTGCGCGCGAAGTCGGGGTGGAGGGCGACGTCCATCAGCCCGCCCTGCTCCCTCGCGCGGACCTGCGGCACCCCCGCGATGGGCTCCGGCGCCAGGACGCCGCCGCGGACGACGCGCAGCCGGCCGGGCCGCTCGGTCACCAGGACGTCGCCGCCCGGGAGGAACGCCATCCCCCACGGGTGCTCCAGCCCCTCGGCCACGGTGACCACGCGGTACGACCGGTCGCCCGCCTGCTGCGCCCGCCCCTCCGCGGCCACCTGGCCCATCGAGCCCGCCGCCAGGAGCCCCGCTGCCACGGCACACAGCCGCTTCGCTCGCTGCATCGTCCCCTTCCTCTCCCGGATTCGAAGGTGCTCCCCCGCCCCGCCCGCCCACCCGGGTGTACGCTCCAGCGGCCCGCACGATCCACACCCGGCCCGGAGATCCACCCGGGAACGGGGCGCCGACGGCCGACTCCCCCTACAGGAGCAGGGCCTCGACGCGGTGCGCGTGCACCATCTCCTCCCCCGGCAGCCAGGCGAACACGGTGAAGCGGCCGTCCTGCGAGGCGACCAGCGCGAGGGCGTCCCGCTGGTCGTGGACGAACTGCGCCGCGGAAAGGTGCCGCGTACCGCCGAGCTGGGCCGCGTCGACGACCTCGGCGCGGGCGCCCTGCACCGGCTCCACGACCACCACCCGCTCCACCGGCGCGCTGGCCGCCGGCCGCCCGATCTTGGCCCCGAAGGCGAGGAGCTGGTAGGAGTCGGTGATGACCGTGGCGCCGTCCACCGCGGTCAGCCCCGCGACCGCGGCCACCGCGCTGCGGATCGACTCGCGCCACAGCGGACGGCGCTGCTCCTCGGACTCGCGCCGCAGGAGCCGGGCGAGCTCGGAGAAGGGAGGCGTGACCGGGTACGGGACCGGGGGGAGGATGGACTCGTGCCACGTCCGGGATCCCTCCGGCACGACCAGGAGCGACCCCCCGTGCCCGTGCGCCCGCATGGAGACGGCGAGCTGGACCACCACGTTCACCGGATCCGTCCAGGAGCGGGGCGACCCGAAGCCGAGCAGCGAGGCGATGAGCGGCGCGCTCCGGGGCAGGTCGCCGCCGTCCTCGTCCACCACCTTCACCTGGTCGCCGTGCAGCACCGCGACGTTGGCGTACTTGCCGCCCTCCGGTCCGCGCCGGCGCTTGATCACCAGCAGCCCGGGCTCCACGACCTCCAGCACCAGGCAGGAGGGCGGCACGGCCCGGGTGGTTCCCCACACGCACAGCTCGCCACCGTCGTGCCACACGCCGATGTGGATCCCCGGACGCTCGACCGCGGGCGCCAGCCGGGTGAGGATCCCCGGCTCGAGCGGAAAGCGCCGGCCGAACGTGAGCGGCTCGCCCGCGCGCTCCGGGGGGAGGTAGGCGAGCGAGATCTTGGGGGAGCGGCCCTCCTCGCGGCGCAGGCTCGCCCAGAACGCCGCGCTGGTGATCTGCTCGATGGTCGCCTCGTCCGGCTCGGGGCCGACCTCCCGCTCGCCGCGGTCCCGCGCCGCGGCCAGGCATTCGGCGAAGTGCGCCCGCACCGCCGCCGACACGGCCCGGGCGGCGGGGTAGGTGGGTCCCGTCATGCCGCTCTCCTGGTAGGGTTATCCGTGCGGAACCGGCGCGCGCCCCTCCCGTCCGCGCAGCTTGGCGGCGCGCAGGCGTCCATCCGCCGCGTGCAGCAGCTCTTCGAGGTCGTTCCCGTCCTCCGGGAACGCGGCGACGCCCGCGCTCAGGGTGATCCGGCCCACCTCGGTGTGGTCGCGCAGCCGCAGCGGAGTCCGGCGGCTCTGCTCCTGGATGGCGCTCACCTGCTCCAGGGCCGCCTCCCGGTCGGCCTCCGGCATGAGCAGCACGAACTCGTCCTCGCCCTGCCGGGCGACCAGGTCGCCCTCGCGGACACGGCTCCGCAGCGTGGCGGCCAGCGCGCGCAGCACGTCGTCCCCGGCGGAGCGGCCGAAGCGCTCCGTGAGATGCCGGAACTGGTCCACGTCCAGGAGCGCGACGGCCGCGGGAAAGCCGTGCCGCCGCGCCCGGTCGATCTCGGCGGCGGCCCGGGTGTCGAAGAAGGCGCGGTTCACCAGGCCGGTGACGCGGTCCCGGAAGGCGAGCAGCCGCAGCCGCTGCGCCCGGCGCACGATCTGCCACGCCAGCAGCGCCGTCAGGGACAGGAGGATCAGGCGGGCCACCTGGGTGACCCAGTCGAACGGCTCCCCCACCGCCTCCGCGTTCCACCGGCTCGCCGCGTAGCCGGCGATCGCCCCGTACTGCAGCACCGCGACCGCTCCGGTCGTGAAGCAGATCCGCGGATCGTAGCGCAGGCTCGCCCCGGTGACGGCCAGGTAGTACACGTGGAAGACCCAGCGGCTGTTGGCGGACATCGACACGTCCCCGACCAGGGCGAAGCCGAGGAGGCCCGCGCTGACCAGCGACACGTCGACGGCGCTGCTCACGAAGCCGAGCCACGGCCGGTACCCTTCGCGCCGCAGGAGCAGGTGGATCGCCGCCGCGACGAGCACCCCCACGGCGCTGACCGCGAACCCCGCGACGTAGGAGCCGGTCCGCTCCACCAGCAGGTTGAGGACCGGGGGAACGAGGAGGAGGACGGTCGCGACCAGGCGGATCCGGGAGACAAGCCACTCGCCCTCGGCGCCCGCGTCCAGGAACACCGCGTCGGGCGTCCTCCACACGCGGCGGAGCCAGGGCTCGGGCGAGGCCCTGCTCGTACGGAGCAGCGCCTCGCGCCGGGCGGGGAGGAGGCGGTCGTACGCGACCCGCCGGATGAGGGAGTGGGCGAACGCGTACTGGCCCACCCTGTCCGGGACCTCGCGGACGAGCCGGCGGACGACGATCTCGTCCAGCGCCGCCGAGAGCGCCTCCGGCGAGAACCCGCCCGCCTCCTGCAGCTGCTCGAGGCTGAAGCGCTCTCCGAGCACGGCCGACGCTCCGAGCACGTCGCGCGCCGTGGGGCTGAGCCGGCCGAGCCGCCGCGCAACCACCTCGCGGACGCTCGCCGGGAGGGGGAGGGAGGCGCCGCTCAGCGCGTCGGGTGCCCGCCACCGCTCGTCGGAGCCGGACACGATGTAGCCTTCCTCCACCAGCGCCGAGGCCAGCTCGATCGCGTAGCGCGGGTTCCCCCCGCTCTCGGCGTGGAGCTTCTCCGCCAGGCCCCGCCGCTCGGCCGCAGGAAGCTCCAGCATGGAGGCGAGCAGCGCGTCCATCTCGTCGGCCGTGAGCGGCGCGAGGCGGATGCGGCGCAGCCCGGGGAGGTCTCCCGGATCCCCGGCTCCCCAGGCGGGATCGCCCACGCGCGCGGTGACCACCAGGAGGACCCCGGCGCCCGGAAGGTGGCGGGCCAGGGAGAGGGCGAGCCGCTGGCTCTCCGCGTCCGCGGCCGGCAGGTCCTCCAGGACGAGGAGAACCGGCGCCTCCTCGGCGACGCTCCCGATCACCTGCAGGACGGCTTCGCGCAGCGCGCGCCCGTCGCCCGAGGCTTCCGGGAGGGAGCGGAAGCGCTCACGCACGCCGGGAACCAGGGCGGCGAGCTCCGCCAGCGCCCGCTCCGATGCGCCGCCCAGGCCGGGCGCATCGCGCAGCGGTGCGAGGAGGTCGCGCGCGGCGGACCATGCGGCGTCCCGTTCGGACTCGTATCCCCGGGCGCGGAGGACGATCCGCTCGTGCCCGGCGTGCTCCACCCAACGGAGGAACTCCTCCACCAGGCGTGTCTTGCCGCTCCCTTCCTCGCCGGAGACGAGGGCCACGCCCGGGGCGCCGCCGCGGGCGGCCTCCCAGGCGGCCCGCAGCTCGCCGAACGCCGCGTTCCGTCCGACGAGGTCGGGCGCGAAGAGCGCCGCGGCGCCGCCG
>DASYWD010000385.1 GCA_035936415.1 Longimicrobiaceae bacterium | reverse complement strand
GGGGGGGGAGCCGGCCCTTTCCGCTGCCGGTCGGCCGGCGCGCCCTACCCGCGCTTCGAAGTCCCGCTCAGGGCGCGACTCGTTCGACCGACGTCAGGACGTGGAAGCCGATCGGATACTCGTGATACTTCTTGTCATGCGGCCAGTTCTCGAAATATCGGCTTAACTCCCCCACCGTCCTGAACGAGTGAAAGGTCGTCGAGATCCGAACGCGCTCTCCGACCTTCAACTGCATCTCGGCCACGGCCGGCTGGATGTCACGAGACGTGACCTCCACGATCCGGTTGATGTTGTGTGGCGCGCTCGTCAGGTACCGTTCCCGATCGACGTAGAAGCGCTGAATCCCGGTCTCGGGCTGCCCAGAGACCCAGCGGATGATCACCGTCTCTCCGACGATGCTTTCGCGACTCGGCTCGGGACCGCGATATATCCCCAGGATGCTCTCGCAGCCCTGCGCGAGGACCAGCGCTACACCCACGAGCGCCAGGCGCAGCACCTGCGTCGGGTTCGACTTCATAGTGTCTGTTCAGGGGCAAAGTAGATGTACTTCCAGTTGGCGCCAGCCGGGCACGACGGTCGCGGAGGTGCTGCACCGGCATCAAGTGGATGGCCGCTTCCTCGCGGTATCGAGCGCACGGCGCCTGCTCGGAGCGTTCCTTCCCAGACGCGAAGAGCCACCTTCGGGTCACATCCGCGCGCCCCGGATCCGAGCGTCCACGGAGTCAATCGCGGAATCGCATTCGGCGTCTTTGTGTGCATTGAGGGCCGGCTCCCCGCGCGGGGCGCCGGCCCTTTCCACTGCCGGTCGTCGGGCGCGCCCTACCGCGACTGCGGCTGGATGAACAGCTCCAGGTTGTGGTTCACGCGGAAGCCGGCCAGCCCGTCCGTGGAAAGCTCCGCCTTCGGGCGGCGGGCCACCTCCTGGCCGTTCACCGAGAACACCACGTCGCTCCCCTTCACCTCCACGCCCAGCACGTTCTCCGCGCCCGCCGCGCCTTCCACCTTGCGGATGGCGGGGTGCGCGGTCCAGTTCGCCGCCACGGTCCGCGTGTCGCCCTTGCGGTCGGCGATGAAGTACTCGCCCGTCTGGCGCACCAGGAAGTAGGAGTAGCGCTGGTCCGCGCCCGCCAACTCCTTCCCGCCGATCATGAGCCCGTACGCCTCCGGGTGCGGCGAGGCCTTGGGCTGGCGGAAGCGCGCCGAGTAGGCGTAGTCGCCAGTCTTCTCCCAGTCGCGGTGGTAGTACACGGCGCCCGCGGGGCCGGTGGCAGCGTGCAGCTCGCCGCCGCCGTGGTCCATCAGCCAGATCCGGTCGCGCGGAGCGTCCCGGTCCACGCGGACCGCCCACCCCTCCGGGTACTGCGAGTGGTCGTGCGCCTGGCCCTGCGGGTGGTGCTGGCCGTGCTGATGGTGCTGCCCGTGCTGGTGCTGCTGGGCCGCCGCGGGGGCGGCAAGGGAGAGCGCGGCGAGCGCGGTCAGGAGCTTTCGCATGGAGGCCGTCCGGGATGAGGGGGTACGCTCCGGGCGTCGCGGGCGCGACGGGGGACCGCCACAGAAGATAACCGCCGCGGGCGCGGCGGTCACGTGCGTACGGGCGGCGCGCCTACCGCTCCAGCGCCACCCGGTAGGTGCGCTCGGCGGAGGAGACGATCTCCACCTCGCGCCACCCCTTGGCGAGGTAGCGGCTCCGCAGCTCCTGGATCATCTCGTAGGTGAGCGATTCGGGGACCGAGAGCCAGTGGGAGGCGCGGCCGGGGAGGGGCGGCTTCCCGTCGATCCGCTGGTCCAGGAGCACCTCGAACTGGTCGCACAGGTTGCGCTCTTCGGGCGTCAGCTCGGCAAACTCGCTCAGGTAGGGCGGCATGCGTCATCCTCCGTCCGGGTCCGTGGGTGTTCCCACGGACGCCCCACGCACGAACCCGGCCAGCCGTCCTGTCCCCGCACTCCCGGCGCAGCCGGGCCTACTCCTCGGCCCCCCGCGTCGGCACCTCGCCGCTCTCCGTCATGAGGACCTCCACCTCCGAGCGGACCGAGTTCAGGATCCGCTTGGCGGCCAGGACGTGGGTGCATCCCTCGCGGTACAGGAGGAGCTGGTCCTCCAGGTCCACGTCGTCGCGGTCCAGCTCGCGGCGGATCTCCTCCAGGCGCGCGAGCAGCTCGCCCAGGCGGGGCTCGGCGGACGCGTCGGGGGCGGGCGGGGCAGAGGTGCGGGCCATGCGGTCGCTCAGGGTGCGAGTGGCTCGGGTGGGGCCTGCGGCTCCGGGACGGTCTCTTCCACGCGGACCCGGAGCTCTCCGTCGGCCAGGCGGACGCGGAGGCGGTCGTCCGGGCCCACCTCGGCGGCGCTGCGGACTGGGCGGCCGTCCTCGCCGCGGGAGACCACGGCGTAGCCGCGGGCGAGCACGCGGAGCGGGGAGCGGGCGTCCAGCCCCTCCGCGCCCAGGGCGAGGCGCTGCTCCAGCGCCTCCAGGCGGTCGTGGACCGACGCGTCCATCTCCGCCTGCGCGTCCGCGGCCTCCGCGGCGAGGTCTTCCAGGCGGCGGCGCATCCCGTCGTGCAGGTCGTCCGTGGCGCGGCGGAGGCGCTCCTCGGTCCCCTCCAGCAGCCGGCGGGGGGAGCGCGCCTCCAGGTGCAGCGC
>DASYWD010000384.1 GCA_035936415.1 Longimicrobiaceae bacterium | reverse complement strand
GTGTCCGAGGGCTCCGCGCGCGTCTTCACCTCCGCGAGCGCGGCGACGGCCTGCGCGCCGCCCGCGGACGCCACCAGCCGCCCGCCGGCCTCCACCCACGCCTTGAGCGCGTCCTGCGCCGGCTTCCCGAGCGCGGAGCCGAACGCGTCCGGGACCACGATCACGTCGTACTTCGAGAGATCGGCGCGGGCGAGGTCGCCCGCGAGCACGGCGGAGAAGGGCACCCCCAGCTCCTGCTCCAGGAAGTACCAGAAGGCGCCGTACGAGGTGGCGCTGATCCCCTCGCCGCCCACCAGCGCCACACGCGGGAGCCGCAGCGCGACGACGTTGGAGCTCCCCAGGTCGATCCCGTCCTCGCTGAGGCCGCTCCGCACCGGGACCACCGCCCCGCCCAGCCCGGCGGCCGCCACCCGCGCCTGCAGCGAGTCGTTCCCGCCCGCCGGGATGAACCAGGTCCCGGCGGCGTACCGCTGCCCCCCGAAGGTGGAGGGCCGGGCCAGGACGCGCGCCCGGCCGCCCGCGGCCAGGAAGCGCACCAGCGCGGGGGCGTTCCCCGCGCCCGCGGGGACCAGGTACCCGTACCCCGCCGCCGGGGGCGCGGGGCTCGCCGCGTCCCCCGCCGGCACCGGCACGGGGCTCCACCCCGCGTTCGGCGTGGAGCCCACCCGGTACGCCGCCACGCCGTAGGCGTAGGGGATCGACCAGGCGCTCACGTCGTACGAGTACTCCGCCTTGAGCTCCGTCTCCGGCTGGAGCAGCGTGGTCGCCAGGCGGCCCCGCGGCTGGCGGGCGCGCACCCGGTACGTCCCCGCGGGGAACTGGCCGCGCACCTCGAACCCGGGGTGCGCCGTGGCCCGCGCGCCGAAGCCCTGCGACGCCCGCTCCACCTCGACCCCCTGCCGGCGCAGGTGCGCCACCAGCGCCTCCACCCGGCTCGGGTCCGGCCCCGGCACCAGGAGGTAGTCGGAGGCCCCCTCCCCCACCGTCCGCTGCCCCGCCGCGAAGTCCCGCAGGAGCGCGGACTTGCCGGCCGCGGCGGTGCGCAGGGTGGCGTTCCCGGCGACCCGGTGGTGCTCCGCGCGGTCGCGCAGCGTCAGCGTGTCGCCGTCCGTCTGGCGGAAGGCGAGGCCCGCCGCCCCGTGTCCGGCCTGCTCGTACGTCATCCCGATGGCGCCGGTGAGCGAGGGCCAGGAGTCGCCGTAGCCGGGGTAGAAGAGGTCGAACGACTCCGCGGTGTAGTACTCCCACCCGCGGGCGTCGAACGCGCTGGCGTTGGCCTCCCCGAAGCGCTTCCCCCAGCGGAGGACGTGCTCCGGGTAGATGGGGTTGATGGGCGCGGTCGCCGGGAAGAAGAAGTACGTGGAGTTGGGCGACATCTCGTGGAAGTCCACGTGCACCTGCGGGTTCCAGCGGCCCCAGGTGGCCAGGCGCGCGCGGGTCTCCGGCTGGGTGCCCCAGCTCCAGTCGCGGTTCAGGTCGAAGAGGTAGTGGTTGAAGCGCCCGCCCGGCCACGGCTCCCGGTGCTCGCGCGCCTGCGGGTCCGGGTTCGGGGTGGCGCCCACCACCGAGGTGAACCAGTTCACGTAGCGGTCGCGCCCGTCCGGGTTGGCGACGGGGTCGATTACGACCACCAGCGAGTCCAGCGCCCCCGCCACCTCCGGCGCCCCGCGGGCCAGGTCCCACGCCGTCCACATGGCCGCCTCGCTGGACGAGCTCTCGTTGCCGTGCACGCCGTAGGAGAAGAACACCACCGCAGGGTTCGTCGCGGCGATCTGCCGGGCCCGCTCCGCCGAGGTCTCCGGGCGGATCAGCTCCGCGTTGGCGGCCAGGATCGCGTCCAGGCGGCGGAGGTTCTCCGGGGACGCGACGACGAGCTGGAAGAGCTCGCGCCGCTCCGGCGTGGTGCCGTAGGGGCGGTACTCCACCAGCGGCGAAGCGTCGGCGAGGGCGCGGGCGTAGTCGCGGACCCCCGCGTACGGGGTGAAGTGCCGGCCCATGGCGTAGCCGTGGAACGCCTCCGGGGAAGGCGGAGCCTGCTGCGCCGGGGCCTCCGCGACCGGGAGGGCGGCGAGCGCGAAGGCCACCAGCGTGCGCCGGGCTGTGCGCTGGAGCATGCGAACCCTGAGTTTGGGGTGGAACGGGGTCGGACGGGCGACCGAACGAAAACCGCAGGAAGCTAACTCCCCCGCTCGGGGGCCCGCAACTCCGCGCCTTGACACGTCCGGGACCCGGAAGTAGCCTCCCTCGCCCGGTGCGGCCCGCCGCGCCGGGATCGTCGCGCGCCCGTCGTCCACCCTCCCCTGCAGGATCTCCCGTGAAGCCTCGCGCCCTGCTCCTGCTCCTCGCCCTCGCCGCCCCGGCCGTGCTCGCCGGCTGCCGGGACGAGTACCCCGGCACCCTCTCCCGCGAGAAGTTCGTGGAGGTGAACCTGGCGCTCCGCACCCTGGGCGGGGCAGACGCCGACTCGCTGCGGACCGCGGCCGACTCGGCGCGCGCACGGGCGGCGGTGCTGAAGGAGCACGGCGTCACCGAGGCGGAGCTGCAGGCGTTCGTGGACGCGCGCCGCAGGGACACCGAGGCGCTCTCCGAGACGTGGCAGGAGATCGCGGACCGCCTCGCGCGGGCGGACTCCGCGGCCCGCGCCGACTCGATCCGGGCCGACTCGCTGGCGCGCGCGGACACCGCGGCGGCCCCGGAC
>DASYWD010000383.1 GCA_035936415.1 Longimicrobiaceae bacterium | reverse complement strand
GCGCAACCGCGTCCGGCTGGAGGTGGCGCGCCTCCACTCCGAGGCCGAGCGCGCCCGCTCGCAGCTGGCGCTCTACGCCCGGTCCATCCTCCCGCAGGGGCGGGCGGCGGTGGAGGCCGCGACGGCCGGCTACCGCGCCGGCCGCACGGAGTTCAGCAGCGTGCTGGAGAGCCAGAGCACGCTTTTCGCCTACGAAATCGCATACGTCCGCCTGCTCTCGGAGTTCGCGCGCACGGTCGCCGAGCTGGAGCGGGCCACGGGCGGGGAGGTGCTACGATGAGCCGGAACCCCTGGACCCGCCTTTCGCCGCGGAGGCGCCTGCTCGCCGCCGCCCTGGGCGCGCTCGTCCTGCTGGTGCCGCTGGGCGTCTTCTTCCTGCGGGACGGGGCGGACGAGCCGCGCCGGGAACTGCGCGCGGCCGACCTGAAGGGGATGGAGGGGATGGCCGGGATGGAGGGGATGGACATGAGCTCCGACGGCCCGGTGCACCTCACGGCCGCCCAGATGCGGGAGTTCGGGATCACTTTCGGCACGGTGGAGCAGCGCACGCTGGAGGAGGCGATCCGCACCGCGGGCTCCGTCACCTACGACGAGACCCGCATCGCCGAGGTCGCGCCCAGGTTCGGCGGCTTCGTGGAGCGCCTGTACGTGGACTTCACCGGACGGCCGGTCCGCCGCGGGGAGCCGCTCCTGGAGATCTACTCGCCGGACCTGGTGTCGGCGCAGCAGGAGCTGCTGGTGGCCGCGCGCCTGCAGCGCGCGGGCGGGGCGGACGTTCCGGGGATGCCGTCCGACGGGGGCGACCTGGTCCGCGCGGCGCGGGAGCGCCTGCGGCTCTGGGACATCTCGGACGCGCAGATCGACCGCGTGCTCCGCACCGGGCAGGTCCGCCGGACCCTCACGCTGCACTCCCCGGTCAGCGGCGTGGTGGTGGAGAAGCCGGTGGTGCGGGGCCAGGCCGTGCAGCCGGGGCAGACGCTCTACACCATCGCCGACCTGTCGCGCGTCTGGGTGGAGGCGCAGGTGCGCGAGGCCGACGCCGCGAGCGTGCAGGTGGGCTCGCCCGCGACGGTGGAGTTCGCGGCCTTCCCGGGGCGCCCGCTCTCCGGCACGGTGGAGTACGTGTACCCGTCGCTGGAGCCGGAGGCGCGCGCGCTCCGCGCCCGGATCGCCCTGCCCAATCCGGACGGCCGGCTCCGCCCCGGGATGTACGGCACCGTGCGGCTCTCGGCCCCGTCCCGGGTCGCGCTCACCGTCCCCACCACCGCCGTGGTGCGCACCGGGGAGCGCTCCGTGGTCTTCGTGGACCTGGGCGGCGGGCGGATCCTCCCCCAGGAGGTGGAGACCGGCCGCACCGCGGGAGCGCTCACCGAGGTCCTGGCCGGGCTGGAGCCCGGGCAGCGGGTGGTCACCTCCGCGCAGTTCATCCTGGACTCCGAGTCCAACCTCGCCGAGACCATGCGCAGCATGATCGGGATGACCGGCTCCGGCGACATGGCCGGGATGGAGGGGATGGACATGTCGGGCGGGGGGATGCAGGGGATGGACATGTCCGGCGGGCACAGGTAGGCGGCCATGCTCAAGCGCATCATCGAATGGTCGGTGGGGCACCGCCTGCTGGTGCTCCTCGCCACCGCCGCGCTCACCGCGGGCGGGCTCTGGGCGATGCTCCGCACCCCGGTGGACGCCATCCCCGACCTGTCGGACGTGCAGGTGATCGTCATGACGGAGTGGCCGGGGCAGGCCCCGGAGCTGGTGGAGGACCAGGTCACCTACCCGCTCTCCACCGAGCTGCTCAAGGTCCCGGGGATCCGGCTCGTGCGGGGGATGAGCCAGTTCGGCCTCTCCGCGGTGTTCGTGGTCTTCGAGGACGGCACCGACCTGTACTGGGCCCGCAGCCGCGTGCTGGAGTACCTGAACGGCGTCCGCGACCGGCTCCCCGAGGGGGCCATGCCCATGCTGGGCCCGGACGCCACCGGGGTGGGGTGGGTGATGCAGTACGTCCTGGCCGACACCACGGGACGGCTGGACCTGGCCCGGCTCCGCTCGCTCCAGGACTGGACGGTGCGTCCGGCGCTCACCGCCGTCCCGGGCGTGGCGGAGATCGCCTCGCTAGGGGGCTTCGAGAAGCAGTACCAGGTGGAGGCGGACCCGGCCCGGCTCCTCGCCTACGGGATCCCCATGTCCCGGGTGGTGGAGGCCGTGCAGGCCTCCAACCAGGACGTGGGCGGGCGCGTGCTGGAGCTGGGCGGCACCGAGTACGTGGTGCGGGGCCGCGGCCGGTTCCAGGGAGTGGAGGACATCCGCGCGGTGGGGCTGGGCACCGGCCCCGGGGGGGTGCCCGTCACCGTGGGCGACGTCGCCCACGTGCAGCTGGGCCCGGAGCTGCGGCGCGGGATCGCCGAGCTGAACGGAAAGGGCGAGGTGGTCACCGGCTTCGTGGTCATGCGCTACGGCGAGAACCCGCTCGCCGTGATCGAGCGGGTCAAGGAGAAGATGGAGGAGGTCGAGCGCTCCCTCCCCCCCGGCGTGGTGTTCGCGAGCGGCTACGACCGCTCCGGCCTGATCCGCGAGGCCATCGCCACGCTGCGCGAGAAGCTGGTGGAGGAATCGCTCATCGTGGCGCTCGTCACGGTGATCTTCCTCCTGCACGCCCGCAGCGCCCTGGTGGCCATCGTAACGCTCCCCATCGGGATCCTCATGGCGTTCCTGGGGATGCGGGCGCTGGGGCTGGGCGCCAACATCATGTCGCTGGCGGGGATCGCCATCGCCATCGGGGCCATGATCGACGCGGCCATCGTGATGGTGGAGAACCTCCACAAGCACATGGAGCGCAACGAGCGCGAGGGGAAGCCGCTCGGCCACTGGGATCTGGTGGTGGAGTCGTCCAAGGAGGTGGGGCCGGCGCTCTTCACCTCGCTCCTCATCATCACCCTGTCGTTCCTCCCCGTGTTCGCCCTGGAGGCGCAGGAGGGCCGCCTCTTCAAGCCGCTGGCCTGGACCAAGACGCTCGCCATGGCGTCGGCGGCGCTCCTCTCCATCACCCTGGTCCCGGTGATGATGGGGCTGTTCATCCGGGGCCCCGTGCGGCCGGAAAAGGCCAACCCGGTGAACCGCGTGCTGATCCGCGCCTACCGGCCGGTGATCCACTTCGTGCTGCGTCGCCGCTGGCCCGTGATCGGCGCCGCAGCGGCCGTGCTGGCGCTCACCTTCGTCCCCTGGAGCCGGCTGGGGAGCGAGTTCATGCCCCCGCTGAACGAGGGGAGCGTCATGGACATGCCCTCGCTCTTCCCCGGCGTGGGCTCCGGGCAGGCCAGGCAGATCCTCCAGCAGAGGGACCGCGCCCTGGCCCGCATCCCCGAGGTGGAGACGGTGCTGGGGAAGATCGGGCGCGCCGAGACGGCCACCGACATGGCGCCGCTCTCCATGATCGAGACAACGGTGATCCTGAAGCCGGAGCGGGAGTGGCGCCCCGGCGTGGACTACGACTCCATCGTCTCGGAGATGAACCGGACGGTGCAGACGCCCGGGGTGGCGAACATGTGGTCCATGCCCATCCGGAACCGCCTGGACATGCTGGCGACCGGGATCAAGACGCCGGTGGGGATCAAGGTCTTCGGCCCGGAGCTTGAGGAGCTGGACCGGATCGGCAAGCGGATCGAGGGGCTGCTCCCGCAGGTGGAGGGCACCGCCTCCGTGTTCGCCGAGCGCGCCGTGGGCGGGCGCTACCTGGACATCCGGGTGGACCGCGCCGCCGCCGCCCGGTACGGGATGACGGTGGACGACGTGCAGATGGCCGTGATGGCGGCCGTCGGCGGGATGCCGGCGGGGCAGGTGGTCGAGGGGCGGGAGCGGTACTCCGTGCTGGTGCGCTACCCGCGCGAGCTGCGCGACTCGCCGGAGAAGGTGGCCGGGATCCTGGTAGCGACGCCCGCGGGGGCGCAGGTCTCGCTGGGGGAGCTCGCCTCCATCGGGGTGGTGAAGGGCTCCACGCTCATCAAGTCCGAGAACGCGTACCTGAACAACGTCGTGTACGTGGACGTCCGTGACCGCGACGTGGGCGGCTACGTGGCCGACGCCCGGCGTCTCCTGGAGGAGAAGCTGGTCCTCCCGGAGGGGTACCGCCTGGAGTGGTCGGGGCAGTTCGAGGCCATGGAGCGGGCCAACCGGCGGCTCATGGTGGTGGTCCCCATCACCCTGGCCATCATCTTCCTGCTCCTGTACTTCCAGTTCGGCAGCGTCGCGGAGACGCTGGTGGTGATGCTGTCGCTCCCCTTCGCGCTGGTGGGCGGGGTGTGGCTGATGTGGCTGCTGGACTACAACCTGAGCGTGGCCACCGGGATCGGCTTCATCGCCCTGGCGGGGGTGGCGGCGGAGACCGGCGTGGTGATGCTCCTCTACCTGGACCACGCCTACCGCGACCGCCTGCACCAGGGGCTGCTGCGCGGTCGCGCCGACGTGGACTCCGCGGTGGAGCACGGCGCCGTGGAGCGGGTGCGCCCCAAGATGATGACGGTCATCGCGACCATCGCCGGGCTGCTCCCGCTCATGTGGGGCACCGGGGCGGGAGCGGACGTCGCCAAGCGCATCGCCGCGCCCATGGTGGGCGGGATGGTGAGCAGCACCCTGCTCACCCTGGTGGTGATCCCCGCGATCTACTCGCTCTGGAAGGAGCACGAGGTCCGGCGCGCCGCCGACCCCGCCCCCCGGGAGCGGGTCCCCGCCGGGGCGCTGCACCCCGCCGACGGCTGAAGCGCGCAATCCATGAAGCTCGACCCACGTTCACAGGGAGACCCATGATGAAGACGTACTTCCGCACCCCGCTCCTCGCAGTCGCCCTGGCGGCGGCCGCCTGCGCCTCCGACGAGCCGCGGGAGGAGGCCGCCCCGGCCGAAGCACCGCCCGCCGCCGGGGCGGGCATGCCCGGGATGGAGGGAATGCACGGGATGCAGAACGGCGGGACCATGCAACAGATGCAGGCCCACATGCGCACCATGCACGGGGCGAGCGGCGACAGCCTGCGCTCGATGCTCCCCATGCACCGGCAGATGGCCGCGAACATGATCGCCGAGTTCAACCGGGAGATGCGGGGGATGAACATGAGCGGCGACGCGGCCTGGAACGCCACCGTGGACTCGCTCCGCCAGGACCTGACCCGGATGCCGGAGATGGCTCCGGCGGAGCTGCAGTCCTTCATGCCGGCGCACGACGCCCGGCTCACCCGGCTCATGGAGATGCACCGGGCCATGATGGCGGACATGCAGATGTAGCCGGGCGGCCACTACGTGCCGGTGCGGGGCGAGCGCGACAGGAGCCAGCCGAGCGCGACGAGCCCCACGCCGCCCACCGCCAGGAAGATCCAGTCGTAGGCGGGGACGTGCACGGGGACGTCGCGCACGTGGTGTATGCCGAGCAGGTGGTGGTCGATGGTCCCCTCCACCAGGTTGAAGAGGCCCCACCCCAGGAGCATCTGGCCCGTGAATGCGCGCCCGTCCGGCAGCGGCACCCCCGCGCGGGCATCGCGCAGCAGCAGGTAGGCGCCGGCCACCGTGAGGGCGAACGACAGCACGTGGAACCAGCCGTCCCACACCATGTTCCGCCGCATGGCCTCCATGGTGTCCGGCGGGAGCACGGCGGAGCCCATGTTGTGCCACTGGGCGATCTGGTGGAGCGCGATCCCGTCGACGAAGCCCCCCAGCCCGAGCCCGAGAACGATCCCGGGGGCGGTGCTGCGGCGGCGGGCGGGCGAGGTGCGGCCTGCGGGCATGGAGGCGGTCTCCGGAGCGGGTGAGGTGCGGCCGCGTGCCACTCCGCAGTCGCACACCCGGCGGCGGGTGTTGACACGGTAGGCCGGGGCAGAGGACATTGCCGTTCACGGCTACGGCGAGGAGGATGCCATGATCCTGAAGCGGTTCTACGACGACAAGCTGGCGCAGGCGAGCTACCTGATCGGCTGCGCCGCGACCGGCGAGGCGCTGGTGGTGGACCCCAACCGGGACGTGGGCGCGTACGTCCGCGCCGCGGAGGCGGAGGGGGTACGCCTCACCCACGTTACGGAGACGCACATCCACGCGGACTTCGTCTCCGGTGCCCGCGAGCTGGCCGAGCGCACCGGGGCGAAGCTCTTCCTTTCCGACGAGGGCGACGAGAGCTGGAAGTATGCCTTCGCCAGCGACTACGACGCCGTCCTGTTGAAGGACGGCGACACCTTCATGGTGGGCAACGTCCGGATCGACGTGCTGCACACCCCGGGGCACACCCCGGAGCACCTCTCCTTCCTGGTGACCGACACCGCGGGCGCGGACCGGCCCATCGGAATGCTGACAGGGGACTTCGTCTTCGTGGGCGACGTGGGCCGCCCGGACCTGCTGGAGAAGGCGGCGAAGGTGGAGGGCACCATGGAGGCCGGGGCGCGAACCCTCTTCCGCAGCCTCGAGCGCTTCAAGGAGCAGCCGGACTACCTGCAGGTCTGGCCCGGGCACGGGGCCGGCTCGGCGTGCGGCAAGGGGCTGAGCTCCATCCCGCACAGCACCGTCGGCTACGAGCGCATGTTCAACCGGGCGCTCTCCATCACGGAGGAGGACGGGTTCGTGCGGGCCGTGCTCGAGGGGCAGCCGGAGCCGCCCCGGTACTTCGCCGAGATGAAGCGCATCAACCGGGAGGGCCCGCGGGTCCTCGGCGGCCTCGAGCGCCCGCAGCGGCTCCCGGAGGGGCGGCTCGCGGAGCTGCTCGGGGAGGGGGCGCTGGTGGTGGACACGCGCCCCGCCGCGGAGTTCGCCGCGGGTCATGTGCCGGGCACGATCAGCATCCCGCTGAACCGCTCGTTCACCACCTGGGCCGGGTGGCTGGTCCCCTACGACCGCCCCTTCTACCTGCTGGTGGACGACGCGGGCCCGGGGGCGGTGGACGAGGCCGTGCGCGACCTGGCGATGATCGGGCTGGACCGCGTGGCGGGCTGGTTCGGCGCGGACGTGGTGGCCGCCTGGGCGGCCGGGGGGCGCGAGCTGCAGACCACCCCGCAGATTACCAGCGCGGAGCTGGCGCAGCGGATGGGCGGGGGAGGCGTGGCGGTGCTGGACGTGCGCGGGGCGGCGGAGTGGGAGGCGGGGCACCTGCCCGGGGTGCCGAACCTCCCGGTGGGGTACCTGGCCGACCGCCTGGACGAGGTCCCGCGGGACCGCCCGCTCGTGGTGCACTGCCAGGGCGGGGCGCGCTCGGCGATCGCCGCCAGCGTGCTCCAGGCGAAGGGCTTCCGGGACGTGATCAACCTCGCGGGCGGCTACGCCGACTGGCAGGCCGGCGGACACCCGACCGAGCGCTCCGCGGCGGAGCCCGCGCCCGCCGGGGGCGATCGGTGATCCGGGCGCGGGCCGCCGACCGGGTGGCCCCGCCATTGCCGTGTCCCTCCTCCGGATCTCTTCCGTCACGCCCACCCCCGGGTGCCGATGCCGCGTCTTTCCCCGGCGGCCCTGTTGATCGGCTGCCTCGCGGTCGCCTGCTCCGGCCCGCCGCAGCCGAGTGCGTCCAGGGCGCGGGACACGTTGCCTCCCCGCCCGCCTTCCGCCGCGCGCCCGGCCGAGCCGGCAGTGGATTCCGCCGGCCGGACCGTCGCGAGCGTCGGCTTCGGGCGGGTGCTCCCGGACGACGAGGTGCAGGAGCTCCTCCGCCGCTACGACGTGCGTCCGTTCGTGGTGTACCTGGGCGTCGCCGGGATCCCGGGGATCCACGAGGTGCCGGTGGAGGAGGCGCGCCCGGAGCTGGTGGCGGAGGCGCGCCGCAGGCGGGCCGAGGAGTTCCGGGAGGCCCCCTGCCACATGCTCGCGCGCACGCGCATGACGATGCGCTCGGAGCGGGACGTCCGCCCGGCGCCGGGGGACCGCGACCCGGCGAGCCGGATGCGGCTCGCGGAGATGGAGCGGCTCCGCTCCGCGCCGGAGCGCCTGCGGCGGGGCGAACCCGCGGTCTACGGGCTCCGGGTGGTGGGCCGGGTCGAGGAGCTGCGGCGGCTCGCCAGCGATCTGCGGGTGCGGGAGTTCCACTGGGCGTGGTGGATGGACAACGGAGGGCGCCGGGAGCTGTACGCGCCGGGGATCAATTCGCCGCCCGAGGTGCAGCGCCCCCCCATTCCGCCGGAGATCGAGGCGCTGAGCAACGAGGAGGTGCGCTCTCGCCTGGAGCGGATCACGCGTGAGCCGCCCCCGGAGTGCCGGGAGCCGCTGCGCAACATCGAGGCGAACGAGCCCGCCGTGCGCCCGGAGCCGGTCCCCGGGACGCCGGGTGCCTACGCCGCTGCGGGGCTGGTCTTCCACGCGGAGTCCCACCTCGCCGCGGAGACAGGTGCCCGGGTGGAGGCCCCCGGCGCGCAGGCGCCGCAGACGGTGCACGTCGCGCTCACGGTGAGCAACCCGTCCCGGGAGCGGATCGAGACCGGGATCCGCGGGTGTACGGTGCTGCTGCGCGCCTACCGGACCCCGGCGAGGACGGGGGAGCCGGCGTGGGACGAGAGCCGCGGGATCGGGTGCGCGCAGGCTCCCATGCGGCTCGCGCTCGGCCCCGGCGAGTCGCGTACGTTCGGGCGCCAGGCGGACGTCTGGCGCATCCTGGGCGAGTCGCTCCCGCCGGGGCGCTACGCCCTGGCGGTGCTCTTCCGCCTGGCGGACCGCACGCTGGAGATCCCCGCGGGCGAGGTGGAGCTCTCCCCCCGGCTGGAAGGGCTGGCCTTCCGGGCGGAGACGCGGGTGAAGGGCCGGGAGCTGCACGCGGAGGCCAGCGTCACCAACACGACGGCCCGGCCCGTCTACGTGGAGTACGGGGCCTGCGCGCTGCACCTGCGCGCCTACCGGACCCCGGCGCGCGCCGGCGAGCCCGCGTGGCGCTCGGAGCGGCGGGAGCCCTGGGAGGGGACGATGGGGTACGCATGCCCCTCGTACCTGGCCAGCCATACCCTCGCCCCGGGGGAAACGTTCAGCCCGAAGGAGCTCCGGCTGCGGGTCCCGCTGGTGGAGGTGCTCGGGGACTCCCTCACGGACGGGCGCTACTACTTCACGGCGAGCCTGCGCCTCAACTTCCGCCCCACGCCGGAGTTCCCGGCGGGGAGCGCGGAGCTGTCGCTCCCGCGCCCGACGCTCCCCTCCTCCCGGACCGCCGACTTCGTGACGTACCGGGCGGCGACGGACGTGGTCTCCACCGCCCCGCGTACCGTGCGGACCCGGGTGACCGCCACGCTCACCCATGCCGGGAGCTCCCTGCTGCGCTACTCGGCGGACTGCCCGCTGGTGGTCCATGCGTACCGCGACCGCGCGCGCCGGGACGCTGCGCCGCGCTCGGGGGAGCCGGACTGGAAGTCGGAGCGGAGCTGCGGTCCCGGACTGCAGCAGATGACCCTGCACCGGGGAGAGTCGCGGACCTTCGAGGTGCGGGCGACCGCGCGCGAGATCCTGGGAGCGGGGCTTCCGCCCGGACGCTACTACTTCGCGGCGGTGGTGGGCGCGGAGGGGAGGAGGGTGTTCCTTTCGGCGGGCGAGGCGGAGCTCGCGCGGTGAGCGGCTACGTGTACGCTCCGCAGAAAGCGAGGCAGAGCAGGGCGTACAGGGCCGCCGCCCCCGTCGCCGCCCCCGCCGCCGAGCCGACCAGCGCGCGGTTCATCCGCTTGCTCCGCACCGCGTCGGTGTAGGCCCTCCGGTAGCTCTCCGCATACGTGCTGTCCGCGTCCGCCAGCAGCGCCCGCTGCTCGGAGGACAGCCGCACCCGGCTGTTCGCCGCCGCTGCGGCCACGCCGAACGAGGCGCCCGCCCCCAGGACCGTGGCGGCGGCGAGGCCGTTGTCGTGGGCGCCCTCCACCGCCGCGAGAGCACCCGGACCGGCGGGAAGTCCGGCGAGGAATCCGGTCCAGAACCAACCTGCGGCAGGCGTGCGCCGGGCGGCCCGGGCCCCGGCGTCCTGGGCGCGAAGCTCCAGCGTGTCCGGAGCCGGCTGCAGGAGCGAGGGTGGAGCCTCCTGGGCACCGAGCGGGGAGACGGTCGGCGCGAGCGCGAGGACGAGCGCGAGGAGAGCCGCGGCTGCAGTGCGCATGAGCTGGGTCGAGGGGGAAGGGAGTCGCGGACCCGGACGGCGGGATGACGCACCGGACCCTCAGCCGGTCACGCGGAGCGGCCGGGAGAGCCGGCGCGCGCGGCCTACGGCGCGCGCCCCTCGGGCGGGATGGAGGCGAGACCCATGCGGAGGTACACCTCGCGGGGCACCCGGAACTCGCGGAGAACGCTCTCCACGTCCCGCATCCCGCACGCCTCGCGCTGGACGACGTAGTACCAGAGCGCTTCGCCCGCGGCAGCGACCAGCCGCCTCCGCTCGGCCGGGGCGTCCCCGCCCGGCTGGGGCTCGGTCCCGAACGCCTCCAGGCGGGCGAGCGCCTCCCCCAGGCGCGTCGCCATGCGCGCGAGGGCCGCCGCCTTCTCCTGCACGATCTCCGCCTGGACGCTCTCGAGGTTCCTCGATGCGTGCCGGGAGAGGGGTGTGTCGGGCATCCGCATGCTGCGTGCTTCCGTGCGGGCGACGGGACGGGCGGGGCGCGCCGGGCACGGCACGCACCCCCGTAGGCTCCGGCTGCATACCCGTGCGGACCGACGCGGGTCCGCCACCCGGACCGGAGCCGTTCGGCTCACCGGAGCCGCAGGTTCATCAGCTCCACGTCGTGGAAGCGCCCCTCGACGCACAGGCTGCGCGGCTCGACGCCGTACGGCACGAACCCGGCGCCGGCATAGAGGCTCCGCGCCGCATCGTTGCCGACGGTCACCATCAGCGACACCTCCGAGACTCCCCACTCGCCGGCCACCGCGAGCGCCCGGTCCAGCAGTGCCCGCCCGAGCCCCCGTCCCTGCGCTTCCGGCGCGACGTACATCGCCGCGATGCTCGCCCGGTGCCGCATCTTGGCCTTGCCGGGGCGGACCAGCGTCGCCATCCCCACGAGCCGGTCCCCGTCGAACGCGCCCAGGGTCACGTGCTCGGGCCCCGGGGCGACCTTCCGGGCCGCCTCGGCCAGGGAGCGCGCCCGTTCTTCCTCGTAGGAGGTGGCGAACGCTTCCGGGTGCTCCCGCAGCGCGCGCAGGCGCAGCTCCACGTAAACGGGGGCGTCGCCGGCATCCAGGACGCGGATCTGTGCGGGCATCGGACACCTGCCTCCGGGTTTGGAAGGGGATCTCCGCCCACCGGACGGGGGGAGACGCGCACGCGCTCGGGGACCAGGGCTCGGGAGCAGACCGCGTCTGCGCTACAGCCGGACGACCTCCGCGCGGATCCTGTCCGGCCGGAAGCCTCCGCCGCGGCGCGCCTCCAGGTGCCACCAGTAGACGATCGCCTCATGCTCTCCGGGCTCGTAGCCGGTGATACGGGAGTACGGGATCCGGCGCCGCTGGTTCGGGGCGATGCCATCGCATTGCGCGGGATCGGTGCAGGGGGCCCAGTTGATCAGGGCGGCGCTGCTGCGCTCCACGACGAAGGTGTAGACGGTCTCTCGCGTGTGGTTGCCCAGCTGCAGCGATCCGCCCTCTGCCTCGATGCTCAGCGGACCCTGCAGGCGGAACTCCGTAGGGCTGATGCAGGCCGGCAGCACGGCGAGGGCGAGGACGAGTGCATGAACGCGGATCGGTCGCACGGGAACTCCGGGGCATGGGTGAGGACGCCACATCCAACGGGAACACGCATCGGTGTGCCCGGAGGTCACACCGGACGCGGTGTCTCTCGGCTGCCGCGGGACGAGGACCGGGACCGGGGCACATGGGCGGCATCGGTCGGGTGCAGCAGGGCAGGGTGGTGCCCGGCAGGGCCCGCGCCCCTATGTTCTCCCGGACCCGCGGTGCGCGGGAAGACGTCGTTCCCGATCGGGCGAGGCATGGGGTACTTCTACGTGTTCTGCGCGGGCGTGCTGTGGGGGCTGCTGGGGCCCGTCTCCCGCGTGGCGCTGGACGCCGGGCTGGGGCCGCTGGAGATCGCTTTCTGGCGCGCCGCGATCGCGGCGGGGCTCTTCGCCGCGCACGCCGGGCTGCGCCGCCGGGTGCGGGTGGCACGGCGCGACCTCCCGGCGGTGGCGGGGTTCGGGCTGGTGGGGGTGGCGTTCCTGTACGGGGCGTACTTCATGGCCGTGCGGGAGGGCGGGGCCGCGCTCGCCTCGGTGCTCCTCTACACCGCCCCGATGTGGGTGGCGGTCCTCGCCTGGCTCTTCCTGCACGAGCGGATGGGCGCGCGGAAGCTCGCCGCGCTGGCGCTGGCGTTCGCCGGGGTGGCGGGGATCGCGCTGGGGTCCGGAGACGGCGGGGTGCGGATCACCCCCGCGGCGCTCGCGTGGGGGCTCGCCTCGGGCGGGGCGTACGCGCTGTACTACCTCTTCGGCAAGCGCTACTTCGCCCGCTACGACGCCTCCACCCTCTTCCTGTACGCGCTCCCCGTCGGGGCCCTGGCCATGCTCCCCTTCGTGGACTTCGCCCCCAAGACCCCGGAGTCGTGGGCCGCGCTGGCCTTCGTCGCCGCGGTGCCCACCTACGGCTCGTACCTGCTCTACGGCGCCGGGCTCAAGCGCATCGAGGCCACGCGCGCGGCGACGGTCGCCACGGTGGAGCCGGTGGTCGCCGCCGTGGCGGCGTACTTCGCCTGGGGCGAGCGCTGGAGCCCGTCCGGGTACCTGTTCGCGGGGCTGGTGCTGGCCGGCGTCCTGCTGATGGTCTCCGAGCGCGAGCCCGGCGCCCCTCACCCGGAGCACCCGTGACGGCCCACTCACCTGGGAGGTCGAGATGTTCCTCCATGTGACGTGAGTAGAGGTACTCCGGGACTACCGCCTGCGAGTGGAGTTCAGCGACGGTACGGTCAAGGACGTAGATCTATCCGACGAGCTGTACGGTGAGGTGTTCGAGCCGTTGCGCTCCTCCGACCTGTTCGGACAGGTGGTGGTGAATCCTGAGACGTGTACGATCGAGTGGCCGAACGGTGCGGACTTCGCCCCCGAGTACCTGCACGAAGTCGGCGTCGAGGTGCAACGCGTCGCGTGACGGTACCGCGACGTTGAGCCGGCCGCAACGAGAGCGGCCCCCGCGCGTGCGGGGGCCGCTCTCGTCATCGGTCCGTGTACGACGATGGGCTACGGCTTCGCCGGCTCGACGCGGTAGACGCGCCCGCCGTGGACCACCGCCACCCGCTCGCCTAGGGCGAAGTAGCGGGCCAGCTCCGGCTCGCGCTTCAGCAGGTCGAAGTACGCTTCGCTCCCGAACTCCAGGCGCGTCTCCGGCAGCGTCCCGGCGGACTCCAGCTCCGAGTCCGTCCACACCTCGTCGCGCAGGTAGAAGGTCTTCCGCCCCACCGTCTGCACCGCGGCGGAGGTGACCGTGATCCCCTCCAGGCTGAGCGCCTCCTGCTGCGCGCGGGCGGCCTTGCTCGCCTGCACCGCGCCGGCGCCGGAGACCGCCGTGGGAGCGGACGGGGGCGG
>DASYWD010000382.1 GCA_035936415.1 Longimicrobiaceae bacterium | reverse complement strand
GATCAGCTCGATGCGGCGGTGGGGGAGCGCCAGGCGGTCGGCGGCGCCGCGGACGAGCACCAGGGTGTCCGGGAGGAGGGCGTGCACGCGCCCCGCCGCCCGCGACGGGAGCAGCGTGGGAGCCGTGACGCGGACCCGCGTGCCGGGCTCCAGCCAGTGGGCGAAGCCCTGGGCGCCGGCCGGGCCGGCGAGGCAGAGCAGGGCGGCGGCGAGTACCAGGGTCGGGCGCATGCGGCAGGGGGTCGGGGTTCGGGAGACGCACGGGGCCGTGTCGCGCCCCGCGCGGGCGCCGCGGCCACACGGCGGCTCCTCCCTCGCAAGCATCGCTCCCGCTCCGCGCGCTACTTCCCCACGCAGAACTGCGAGAAGACCCGGTCCAGCACGTCCTCCGTGCCGATGGTCCCGAGCAGGTCCTCCAGCGCGCCCGCGGCGGCCTGCAGGTGGGTGGCGGCGAACTCCGGAGGCACGCCGCCTTCCCACGCCTCCAGGAAGGCCTCCACCTCGGCGCGGGCCTCGCGCAGCGCCCGCGCCTGCCGCTCGCGGGTGACGAGCGGGGCCTCTCCCGGGTCGCCCAGGATCCCCCCGAACGCGGTGCGCAGGAGGACCTCGCGGAGCGCGGGGAGCCCCTCCCCGGTGCGGGCGGCCAGGCGCACCGTCCGGACGCCGCCGGGCGCCTCCTCCCGGTCGGCGGGTGCGGCGTCCCCGGCCAGGTCGGCCTTGGTCCGGACCAGCACCGTCGTCCCGGGCTTCCGCTCGCGGAGGAACGCCGCCTCGTCCTCCTGCAGCGGCCGCCCCGCCTCCGCGCAGAAGAGCACCACGTGCGCGGCGGCCAGGTAGCGCCGCGCCACCTCGATCCCGATCTCCTCCACCCGGTCGGCGGTCTCGCGCAGCCCGGCGGTGTCCACCAGGCGGAAGGGGTAGCCGTCCAGGGTGACGGCGGCCTCCAGGGCGTCGCGGGTGGTCCCGGGAATCTCCGTGACGATGGCGCGCTCCGTCCCCAGCAGCGCGTTGAAGAGCGACGACTTCCCGGAGTTGGGGCGGCCGGCGAGCACCACGAGCGCGCCCTCGCGGAGCAGCTCCCCCTCCGGGGCGGTGGCGAGGAGGCCGTCGATCCGGGCGCGCACCTCCTCCGCGGCGGCGCGGATCCGCGCCGGAGGGACGGGGGGCTCGTCCTCCTCCGGGAAGTCGATCCCGTACACCAGCAGCGCCTGCGCGCCCACCAGCGCCTCGCGCAGCGCCTCGATCCGGCGCGACAGGCCGCGCTCCATCTGGTGCACGGCGGCGCGGTGCAGGGCGGGGGAGCGGCCGTCGATCAGGTCCGCCACGGCTTCGGCCTGGAGCAGGTCGAGCCTGCCGTTCAGGTACGCGCGCCGGGTGAACTCGCCCGGCTCGGCGGCCCGGGCGCCGGCGGCCAGCGCGGCGGCCAGCACCAGCTGCGGGGTGAGGACGCCCCCGTGGGTGGCGAGCTCCACCGTGTCCTCGCCGGTGTAGCTCCCCGGGGCGGGGAAGTACGCCGCGAGGGCGCGGTCCAGCGTCTCCCCGGTCTCCGGGTGCGCCAGGCGCACCAGGCGCTGCGTCCGCGGGGGCGGCGCCTCCCGCAGCGCGGGGGCGAGCCGGAGGAGCACGGCCAGGGCGTCCGGGCCGGAGACGCGGACCAGGGCCACGGCGCCGCGCCCCTGGGCGGTGGCGATGGCGGCGACGGTGTCGGCGAAGAGGGGTACGTCCATGGGCGGAGAATGCCGCGGGGCGGGGCGCCGGGCAAGCCCCGCGGGGGAGCGGGAGGACCCCGAGCGCGGAGCGCCCGCCCCCGGACCGGGGACGGGCGCTCCTTCGGCTGCCACGACGGCGCGCCCTAGCGTCGGCGCTTCTGGCGGGCGGCGGGAGGGGGGCCGCCGGAGGCCCGCTTCGCGGCGGCCTCCTCGGCCGCGCGCTTCGCCTTCGCCTCCTCGGTGGCGCGCTTCCGCTCGCGGGCGATCAGCACCTGCTGCGGGAGGCCGGCCAGGTTGCTGGCCGTGTAGTACAGGTTGAGCCCGGCGGCCAGCGTGATGAAGAACGCCCCCATCATGATGGGCATGAGGTACATCATCATCTTCATCTGCGGGTTCGCCTCCATCCCGCTCAGCTTGGTGCTGATCCACTGCAGGAGGAAGGTGGAGCCGATGAAGAGGAGCGGCATCAGGTAGTACGGGTCCCGCTGCGACAGGTCCGGGAGGTACCAGAAGGGGACGCCCCGGAACTCGATGGCGCTCTGGAACACGAAGTACAGGGTGATGAAGATCGGCATCGGGATGAGCAGCGGGAGGCATCCCGCCAGCGGGTTGAACCCGTGCTCCTTGTACAGCCGGATCATCTCCTCCTGCTGCTTCTGCGGGTCGCCCTTGTACTTGGTCTGGAGCTCCTGGATCAGCGGCTGCACGGCCATGTTCTTCATCTGCGCCCGCATCGCCTTGGCGTTCAGCGGCCACAGGAGGATCTTGACCATCACGCCGAAGATGATGAGCACCCAGCCGTACCCGACCCCCAGGTTGTCGTGCAGCTCGCGCATGACCCAGAGCGCGGAGGCCGCGATGGGGCGCACCACCGGGCGGAGCCAGCGGTACCCGTAGGGGTTCACGTCGTCCAGGTTGTACCCGACGGCGGCGAGCCGCCCGTGCTCCTGCGGCCCCAGGTAGGCGCCGAAGGCGAAGGCGCCGTCCGCGCCCAGCGGCAGGGAGACGACGGTCTGCGCGCGGGGGATCCGCGTCGTGTCCGCGTCCGCCCCGCTCCCGGCCACCACGCGGGCGGACGGGAGCCGGCGCAGGGTCATGCCGCCGAACGCCGGCCGGTCGCCGGCGACCAGCGCCGCGAGGAAGTACTTGTCCTTGACCGCCGCCCAGGTGAGCGGCCCCTGCAGCGTCCGGCTCCCCTCCACCTTCTGGAAGGGGACGTTCTCCACGCCGTCGGGGGTCAGCGCGATGGCGCCCAGGTCGCCCTGGAAGCGCTCCGGGTCCGCCTCGTGGGTGGCGAGCCCCGACCCCAGCCCGGTGAGGAGGACGGCGCCGCTCCCCGCCCCGGTCACGCGCCCGGCGACGTCCACCAGGTAGTCGTCCGGGCGGAAGGTGTAGACCACCTCCACCCCCAGCCCCTCGCCGCCGCCGTACGTGAAGCGGAGCTGCTGCGCCTCCCCCCCCTCGGCCAGCTCCACCCGCGTGGCGCTCGCCTGGAAGGGGAGCCCCCGCAGGTCCAGCGTGTCGCCCCCCATCGCCACGCGGTAGGTGAGGAAGTCCGGCGCCCCCTGCGGCACCAGGTCCACCGGCTCCCCCTCCCGGAGGGCGGAGCCGTGGCGGAGCATCTCCGCGCTGGTGAGCGAGGCGCCGCGGGTGGAGAAGGTGTAGCGGTACAGGGGGGAGCGGACCGTTACCGGCTGGGCGGGGGCCTGCGGCGCCGTGGCGGGGAGCGCCGGGGCGCGGACCGCGGGTGCCGGGGCCGGGGCCGGGGTGGGCGCGGCCACGACGGCGGCGCTGTCCCCGCGCGCGGAGTCCGCGGCGGGCTGCTCCGCGGGGGGGAAGAGGAGGTTCGTCCCCATGATGACGGCCGTCATCAGGAGCACCGCGATCAGGACGCGCTTTTCCATCGACTCGAGGTCTATGCTGGGAAGGCCGGGCGTCGGCCGTCTCGGGGAGTACGGCGGCGTCCGGCCATGGGTTTCGGACGAGCTTGCTCGTCAGGGCACCGGGTCGTACCCGCCCTTGCAGAACGGGTGGCAGCGGAGCAGGCGCCGCACCGTGAGCCAGCTCCCCTTCGCGGCGCCGTAGCGCTGCACCGCCTCCAGCCCGTACTGCGAGCAGGAGGGGTGGAAGCGGCACGACGGCGGCGTCAGCGGCGAGATCCCCTTCTGGTAGAAGCGGATCGCACCGATCAGGGCGCGCGCGAGCACAGCTCCTCCGCCAGCGCGCGGAGCTCGTCGCGGAGCTCCGCGAAGGAGGCCCCGTACGCCTCGGGCCGGGCACGAAGGAGGACGTCGAGCGGCGCCCCGGCGCCGCGGAGCGCCGGGAGCACCAGGGTGCGCCCGATCTCGCGCAGGTGCCGCTTCACCCGGTTCCGCTCCACGATGTGCCGCTTGTGCTTGGGCACCACCACCCCCAGGCGTGGATGCGCGGAGGGGGAAGGGGAGTAGAACGCATCCAGGTGACGCGTCCGTCTCCTCTTCCCCCGTCTGAAAAGCCCCCGGATCTCCTCGGACCCGGTGATCCTCGCCGCGCGGGGGAGGCGGAACCCGCCCGAACCCCCTTCGCCCGCTCCGGGCGTGCCCGCGCCCGGGTCTTCCCCTTCCGCCATGCGCGCGGAGGGCGGAACCGGACTACTTCTTGGGAACCGTGACGACCAGCTTGTGACGCCCCTTCCTGCGGCGGGCGTTGAGGACCGCGCGGCCCCCCTTGGTCGCCATCCGGGCCCGAAACCCGTGCTTGTTGATCCGCTTGCGGTTCCGCGGACGGTACGAAGGCTTCATGACTGTATCCTGCGCGAAATTATCGTGAGGTGCGGCAAAGACCTCCAATCTAGCCGGGGGGGCCGTGTACGTCAACTGTGAGGGGGCGGGGAGCCGGGGACGGGAGACCGCCCGCCGCGGCACGGCGCTGGCCCCGCGGCGGGGCGAACGTCCAGCAACGGCGCCCCTTCCTTGACTTTTCCACATGGGGTTTCCAGATTGCGCCCCGTCGTCGGAACGGAAACGCTGTACCCCCTGGACAGTCGCATGGAGCTTACCGCCGCCGAGGTCTGGTCGCGAATCCTGGACGGCGCACGCGCGGCGCTCCCGGAGCAGGCCTTCCGTACCTGGCTGGAGCGTACCGAGGCCGTGGCGATCTCGCAGGACCTCCTGGTGGTCTCGGCGCCCAACCGCTTCGCCGCGGACTGGGTGGAGGACAAGTACGGCGACCTGCTGTCCGGGATCGGCGAGCAGCTCTTCGACCGCCGCTTCACCCTTTCCGTGCAGGTGCAGGGGAACGGCCGCCCGATGGAGGCCCCGCCGGCTCCCGCCCCGACTCCGGCCCCCGCCCCCGCCGCCCCCCGCGCCGCGCCCATCGACTACGC
>DASYWD010000381.1 GCA_035936415.1 Longimicrobiaceae bacterium | reverse complement strand
GGGACGAGCTGCGCGCCGCCCCCGCCGGGGAGCGCCGCGCGCTGCTGGAGGAACGGATGCGCACGCAGGCCGCGCGCGTGCTGGGGGTGGCCCCCGGGCGGCTGGACTCCCGCATCGCGCTCCAGCGCCTGGGGCTCACCTCCATGATGACCTTCGAGCTGCGCAACTGGCTCAAGATGGCGCTGGGCGTCACCGTCGACATGGACGACCTGGCGCCCACCCAGAGCGTGGCGCAGCTCACCGCGCGCGTCCTCGCCCTGTTCGAGGAGGCGGCCGACGAGGACGCCGGGGAAGAAGCCCCGGTCCCGGCGGAGCCCGCGCCGCGCACGGCCCCGGTCCCGGAGGCGGAGCCCGCGCCGGCCGCCGCCGTCGCCTCCGCGGTCCTGTCCGCCGGGGGGGACGAGGACGCCGCGTGGATCGTGCGGCCCCGCCCGCTCCCCGACCCCGCCGCGCGCCTCCTCTGCATCCCCTTCGCGGGGGCGGGCCCCTCCGCCTTCCGCGGGTGGGCGGAGGCGCTCCCGGAGGGGGTGGAGCTGGGTGTGGTGCAGCTCCCCGGGCGCGACGGCCGCCGCGGGGAGGAGCCGCTCACCCGCGTCACCCCGGTGGTCGACGCGCTGGCCTCCGCCATGGAGCCGCTGCTGGACCGCCCGTACGCCGTGTTCGGCCACAGCCTGGGCGGGCTGCTGGGCTTCGAGCTGGTGCGCGAGCTGCGCCGCCGCGGGGCCCCGCTCCCCGCGCACCTCTTCGTCTCCGCCAGCCGGGCGCCACACCTCCCGGACCAGAGGCCGCCCATCCACCGCCTCCCCGAGGACCGGCTGATCACTGAGCTGCGGAAGATGAACGGCACCCCGGAGGAGATCCTCCGCGAGCTGGAGCTGCTGCGGCTCTTCCTCCCGCTGGTGCGCGCCGACTTCGCGATCCTGGAGACGTACCTCCACCGCAACGAGGCGCCGCTGGAGCTCCCGGTGACCGCCTTCGGGGGTCACGACGACCGGCGCGTGGAGCGGCCGGAGCTGGAAGGGTGGGCGGAGCAGACCTCCGCCGGCTTCGAGCTGGAGATGTTCCCCGGAGACCACTTCTACTTCCGCGGCGCGCGCGACGCGCTGATCGCGCGCATGACCGCCGTGCTCCCCCTGGGCGAGCCCCTGGCGCACGGCGCCTGACCCCCACGAACCGGACCCGAACCAGAGGAATCCCGATGAAGGCCTGCATCGCCACGACCGCCACCGTCAAGCCCGAGTACTTCTACACCCAGGAGTCGCTGGCCGCGCTGCTGCGCAAGTACTGCCTGGCCATGGGCTACGAGTTCGACCTGGAGGTGATCGACAGCCTGTTCGAGAACGCCATGATCCAGGGGCGCCACTTCGCCCTCCCGCTGGACAACTTCTACGACCCGCCCACCCGGGGCGAGCTGGGGCGCGCCGGGATCGAGGTGGCGCTGGGGCTGTGCGAGCAGGCCGTCCGCACCGTGCTCGACCGCGCAGGGCTGGGCGCCGAGCAGGTGTCGATGATGACCTCCATGATGACCACCGTGTTCTCGGTCCCCACCATCGACGCACGGCTGATGAACCGCCTCCCCTTCCCGCGCAGCCTCAAGCGCATCCCCCTCTCGGGGCTGGGGTGCATGAGCGGCGCCGCGGGCGTGTCGCGCGTGGCCGACTACCTGGACGGCCACCCGGACCAGGCCGCCATCCTCCTGTCGTGCGAGCTGGGCGGCTCCGCCTTCTGGCAGGGCGGCCTGCAGGGGTACATGAAGGACACCATGGACCGCCTGGCGGAGGACCCCACCGCGTACCGCGACCTGATCTCGCAGCTGGTGGCCGCCGCGCTCTTCGGCGACGGGGTCGCCGCCGTGCTGATGGTGGGGCGCGACCACCCGCTGGCGGGCGACACCTTCCCCCGCGTGGCCGACACCCGCTCCATCACCGTGGCCGACAGCGAGCACGTGATGGGGGTGGACGTGCTGGACAGCGGCTTCATGAACGTGCTGAGCCCGGACGTCCCGGAGTACGCCAGGGGCGCGCTGCGCGACCTCACCTCCGAGCTGCTGGGCGAGCACGGGCTGGAGGTGTCCGACGTGAAGCACTGGATCGTGCACCCGGGCGGGCCCAAGGTGCTGGACGCGGTGGAAGAGGGGCTGGGGCTGGACGCCGAGTCGCTGCGCCTGAGCCGCGACGTGCTCTGGCGGATCGGGAACGTCTCCGCGCCCACCGTGCTGTACATGCTGGAGGAGAGTCTGAACGGCCACCGCCCCGCCGCGGGCTCCACCGGACTCCTCCTGGCCATGGGCCCCGGCTTCTCGGAGGAGGCCGTCCTCCTCCAGTGGTGACCCTACTCCACGCCGATTCGCATGAGCATCGATCCCGCGGGATTCCGCCGCATCATGGGGCACGTGGCCACGGGCGTCACCGTGGTCGCGGCCCGCCACCCCGAGACCGGGCGGCTGCACGGGCTCACCGCCAGCTCGCTCACCTCCGTCTCGCTGGAGCCGCCGCTGGTGCTGGTCTGCATCCAGACGCGGCTCAGCTCGCATGCCTGCATCGGCGCCGCGGGCGGGTTCTCCGTCAGCGTCCTGGCCGAGGGGCACGAGGAGCTGTCGCGCCGCTTCGCCCGCTGCGACGTGGACGACAAGTTCCGGGGGCTCCGCTTCCGGACCGTGCACACCGGCGCGCCCGTGCTGGAGGACGCGCTGGTGTGGATGGACTGCCGGACCTGGGCCGCCTATCCCGGCGGCGACCACACCATCTACGTCGGCGAGGTGGTCGCCGCCGGGGCCCGCGACGGGAGCCCCCTGCTGTACCATCGGGGCGCCTACGTCCGGGTCTCCCCCGCGTCCGCGTCCGCGTCCGTCGCCACCGCCGTCGCGGAGAGCCGGACGTGACGCTCGCCCGGTCCGCCCTGCTGTACGCGGGGCTCATGGGGCTGCCGCTGCTGGGGGTGGCCGCGGTGCTCCGGGCCGGGCAGGGCCTGGCGGCGCCGCCGGCCCCGCCCGCCGGGGCGGCGGTGGGGGGCGTCCTCGCCGGGGGCGGCGGGGCGATTCCGGGCGTCCTCCTCTTCGTGGCGCAGGTGGTGGTGGTGCTAGCCGCCGCCCGCCTGGTGGGACGGCTCTTCCGGCGCCTGGGCCAGCCGCAGGTCGTGGGCGAGATGGCGGCGGGGATCTTCCTGGGCCCCTCCGTGCTGGGCTGGGCCGCCCCCGGGGTGTTCGAGCTGCTCTTCCCCGCCGGGAGCCTGGGCGGGCTCGCGGTGCTCAGCCAGGTGGGACTCCTCCTCTTCATGTTCCTGGTGGGGCTGGAGCTGGATCCGGGGCTGCTGCGGGGGCGGGGGCACACCGCGCTGGTCACCAGCCACAGCTCCATCGCCTTCCCCTTCCTGCTGGGGGTGCTGCTGGCGCTCTTCCTCTACCCGCGCCTTTCCGATGCGTCGGTGGGCTTCTCCGCCTTCGCCCTGTTCATGGGCGCCGCCATGAGCGTCACCGCCTTCCCGGTGATCGCCCGCATCCTGGGGGAACGGGGGCTGCTCCGCACCCGGCTGGGGGCGGTCACCCTGGCCTGCGCCGCCGTGGACGACGTCACCGCGTGGTGCATCCTGGCCGGGGTGGTGGTGCTGGCGCGCTCCATGGCGGAGGGGCTCCCCCTGTGGGCGACCCTGGTGGGCTCGGCCGCGTTCGTGGGGGCCATGTTCTTCGTGGTGCGCCCGCTGCTTCGCGGGCTGGGGCGGCGGTACCGCGGCCGGGGCGCCCTCTCGCACGACCTGCTGGCGGTGGTGCTCGGGGTGCTCCTCCTCGCCGCCGCGGCCACCGAGTGGCTGGGAGTGCACACCCTCTTCGGGGCCTTCGTCGCGGGGGCCGTGATGCCCCGGGACGAGGGCTTCGTCCGCGAGCTGGAGGGGAAGCTCCACGACCTGACCGTGGTGCTCCTGCTCCCCGTGTTCTTCGCCTTCACCGGGCTCCGAACGCGGCTGGAGCTGGTGAGCGGGCCGGAGATGTGGGGCTACGCCGCGCTGGTGCTCCTGGTGGCGGTGGCCGGGAAGTTCGGCGGGTCCGCTGCGGCGGCGCGGCTGACCGGGATGAGCTGGCGCGAGGCCGGCGCGCTGGGGGTCCTGATGAACACCCGCGGGCTGATGGAGCTGGTGATCCTGGGGATCGGGCTGGAGATCGGAGTCATCTCGCCGGCCCTGTACGCCATGATGGTGCTGATGGCGCTCGCCACCACGCTCATGACCTCGCCGCTGCTGGAGCGGGCCTATCCCGCGCGGCTGCTCGCGGCCCGGCCGCACGCCGCAGCGGGGGAGCCGTCCGCCGGTCCGGGGGTGCTGGCCCGGCCGGCG
>DASYWD010000380.1 GCA_035936415.1 Longimicrobiaceae bacterium | reverse complement strand
GGGGGGGGGGGGGGCGCCGGCCGCGGGAAGCCCGCTACGACTCCAGCTCCGCGGGCTGCACCACCCGCACCTCTCCCAGCTCTTCCAGCGGTCCCCGCAGCTGTGCGGCGTCGCCGGCCACCACGGCCACCATGGCGTCGGGGTCCAGGTGCTCGCGGGCGGCGCGGAGCACGTCGTCGGCGCTCACGGCCAGGATCCGCTCCCGGTACCGGTCGATGTCGTCGTCCGGGAGCCCGTGCACGGCGATCTGCGACAGGCGCGAGGCGATTCCGGCGGTGGTCTCGAGCCGGAGCGGGAACACCCCGGCCAGGTACCCGCGCGCATCGTCCAGCTCGGCCTGTGTGACGGGGGCCTCGCGGATGGCGCCCGCCTCGCGCAGGATCTCCCGGATGGAGGCGGCGGTGGCGCCGGACTGCACCGCCGTGGAGACGATGAAGGGCCCGGGGTGCCGCCGCGCCGCGTACGCGGAGCTCAGCCCGTAGGTGTACCCGTGGCGCTCCCGCAGCGTGAGGTTGAGGCGCGAGGAGAAGCCGCCGCCCAGGATCTGGTTCATCACCGTGACGGCGTAGTAGTCCGGGTCGGTGCGGGCGATCCCCACCTGCCCCACGCGCAGCTCGGACTGCACGGAGCCGGGGCGGTCCACCAGCACCACCCGGGGCGCGTCGCGCCGCGGCCGGACCACGGGAGGATTGGAGGGACCGGGAGCGCCCACCCAGTCGCCGAAGCACGCTTCCCCGATCTCCACCGCTTCGTCGGCGGAAAGGTCGCCCGCCGCGATCAGCGTCGCGCCGGCGGGGAGGTAGCGGGTGGCGTGGAACTCCTTCACGTCCTGCCTCGTGAGCCCCTCCAGCGTGCCCAGCGTCCCGGAGAGCGGCCGCGCGTACGGCGTCGCCGGGTCGAAGATGAAGCGGAGCGCCGCCTCATTGGCGAGAAGGCCGGGGTCGGCGCGGCGCTGGGCGATCCCCGCCAGCCGCTGCGCCCGCACGCGGTCCAGCTCGGCCTCGGGGAAGTCCGGGCGGCGGACCAGGTCGGCCAGGATGCGGGCGGCGGGCTCGATGCGGGTGCGGAGCCCGGTGAACCCGACATAGGTGGAGTCCCAGGAGACGCCGCTGTCCTCCAGCACCCCCAGCCCCTCCAGCGCCTCGGCGATCTCCAGCCCGGTCCGCCCGCCCGCGCCGGAGTCCAGCAGCGCGCCGGTGAGCGCGGCCACGCCGGCCCGCCCGGCGTCCTCGTCCAGCCCGGAGGCGGGGAGCGAGACCCCCAGCGTGACGACCGGGAACCGGCGCGCCTCCGCCACCAGCACCTCCATCCCGTTCCCCAGCGCGCGCCGCTGCACCGGGGGGAAGTGGAAGGGCCGGAGCGGCCTGGGCTCCGGGGGGACGGTACGGTCCGGCCCTTCGGTCCGCGGGGCGCTCACGCGGCCTCCCGGACGGCACGGGGGAGGTAGGTGAGCACCGCGCGGTTGTCGGCGCGCAGGTACTCCCGTGCGACGCGGCGCACGTCGTCCGCCGTTACGGCGCGGTACCGGTCCAGCTCCGTGTTGATCCGCCCGGGGTCGTCGAAGAGCATGGTGTACATGGAGATGTCGTTGGCGCGCTCGGCCACCTGCTGGATGCCGACGACGTGGCGCGCCTCGATCCCGGTGACGGCGCGCTCGATCTCCCCCGGGAGCTCCGGGGCGGCGTGCAGCGCGGCCAGCTCGGCCAGCACGGCGGCCTCGAGCGTCTCCACGGGCGTGCCCGCGCTGGCGGTGGAGTGGACCACCAGCAGCGAGGCCCCGGTGACGATCGGGAAGGCGAACGCCCCCACGTCCTTCGCCACGCGGCTCTCGCGCACCAGCGCGCGGTGCAGGCGCGAGGACTTTCCCGTCGCCAGGAGGCTGGTCAGCACGTCCAGTGCGTAGAAGTCGGCGGTGCCGTACGGGGGGATGCGGAAGCCCAGGTACAGCCGCGGCAGCGCCACGTCTCCCTCCACCCGCGCGCGGACCTCCTCTCCGATGCGCGGCGGGACGTCGGGCCGGCCCGGGAGCGGGGGGACCTCCGGCCCTCGCGGGATGGGTCCGAACCAGCGCTCCACCAGCGCCCGCGCCTCGGCCGGGTCGAAGTCGCCGCAGAGGGTGAGCACGGCGTTGTTGGGGGCGTAGTAGGTGCGGAAGAAGTCGCGGACGTCGTCGAGGGTGGCGCCGTCCAGGTCCTCCATGCTCCCGATCACGGAATGGTGGTACGGGTGGTCGGGCGGAAAGACCATCGCCTGGATCCGCTCGTCCCAGTCGCCGTAGGGGGCGTTGTCGACGCGCTGGAGCCGCTCGTTCTTCACCACGGCGCGCTGGTTGTCGAGCTTCTCCCGGGTGATCGCGGGGAGGAAGTAGCCCATCCGGTCGCTTTCCAGCCAGAGCGCCAGCTCCAGCCGGTTCGCGGGCACCGTCTCGAAGTAGTTGGTGCGGTCCAGCCAGGTGGAGCCGTTCACGGAGCCGCCCACCCGCTCCACGTGGGCCATGTGCTGGGTGTCGGGGACGTTCTGCGACCCCTGGAACATCAGGTGCTCGAAGAGGTGCGCGAACCCGGTCTTCCCCGGCCGCTCGTTCCGGCTCCCCACGCCGTACCACAGGTTCACCGCCACGACGGGGTTGCTGTGGTCCTCCGACAGGACGACGCGGAGGCCGTTGGGGAGGGTGTATCGGTCGATCGGTATCTGCATGGAGTGAGATCGAGTGCGAAAGTGCGTGAGTGCGGCGCATCCCGGCGCGGGCGCGAAAAAAACCGGGGGACGCCGCAGCAAGCCCCGGGCCCGGGTGGACGGGGGGACCGGCTACGGGTCCAGCTCGGCGATGGCGAAGGGGAGGCTCAAGCTTTCCCGCAGCATGTGCGTCCGCTCCTCGTCCGGGCTGCGCGAGATGGGGCTCGTGCGCGTGGGCGAGCTGCGGCCCTCGATCCCGACGCGCCAGGCGAGGATCCGCAGGCGCAGCATGTGGAAGGGGTCGCTCACCAAGACGGCGGAGCGGAGGCCGTGGCGCTCCATCAGCGCGGCGACGGCGCGCATGGACTGGAGCGAGGTGAGGCCGCGCTCCTCGGTGAGGATCGCCTCCGGGGGGACGCCGTGGCGCGCGGCGTACCGCTTCCCCACCACGGCCTCGCTCACCGTGTCCCCCGGCCCGGTGCCCCCCGTGGTGATCAGGGTGTCGGCGACTCCCTGCCGGTACAGCTCCACCGCGTGGTCCAGGCGCGCCCTGAGGACGGGGGACGGCTTGCCGTCGTACTGGGCGGCGCCGAGGACGACGATGGCGCCGGAGGCGCGCGCCTCGTCCGCCCGGCCGAAGAGCAGGATGGCGGACAGCACCGCGGCCCAGCCGGTGACCGCCATGAGCAGGAGGACGCCGAGAGCGCCGAGCGCGCGGAGGAGGCGTGTCATCGGGAGGGGGTCAGGGCCGCTGGAGGAGGCGCTCGCGCAGCACGGTGGGGGCGAGCTCCTCGACCAGGAGCTCGCGCGACTCCTCCGCGCCCGTCCCCACCACCTCCTCCACCTCCTGCAGGAGCGCCGCGTCCATCTCCTCGGCGCCCAGCTCCGCCCGGGCGAGGGCGTTCCACGCCTCGTCCTCCCACCCCTCGGCGGCGGAGGCCAGCGCGGACAGGAGCTGCGCCTCCACGTCGGTGGGGCGCTCGGCGGCGGCGCGGTGCAGCGCCTCGGCGGCCTCCTCGCTGCGCCCGGCCTCCAGCAGCGCCATCCCGAAGAGCCCGCGCAGCCACGCGTCGCTCACGTCCAGCGCGAGCGCTTCCTCCAGCTCGGCGACGCCCTCCTCCAGCCGCCCTGCGAGGAGGTAGGCGACCCCCAGCTCGGCGCGCACGCCGGCCTCCTCCCTGGCGAGCTCGCGCGCGGCCTCCAGCTCGGCGACCGCTTCGGCGAACATCCCCTCCCGCGCCAGGTAGGCGCCGTAGGAGACGCGGGCGAAGGGGAGGTCCGGCGCGGTGATGGCGGCCAGGCGCAGCGCGCTCTCCGCCTCGGGGTCGTCGTACAGCGCGACGCCGTTCCCGGCGGTGGCGAGGACGTACGGGTCATCCGGCTGCGCCGCCAGGGTGCGGCGGAAGAACTCGTACGCCTCCCCGTCGCTCCCCAGCTCGCGCGAGGCGACCCCCAGGGCACAGAGGAGCGCCGGGTCCTCCGCGTGGTCGTCCAGCCGCTCCAGCAGTAGCTCGCGCGCCTCGTCCCACCGCCCCTCCTCGCCGAGGCCGGCGGCCTGCTGCAGCAGCTCGTCGAGCGGCCCTTCTACCTGTTCGTCGTGCGTGCTCACCCGCTCCATCCGTTCGCGTCGGTTCCGGCCGCGCGCAAAGCAGGCCGCCCGGCGGGGCGGCGGCTCCGTCCCACGGGGACGGGCGCGCGGTCAGGGACAGTATAGAGCCCCCTGCACCCCCTCGCGAGTGCGGGGGCGGAGCGTTCGCGGCCGCACCGGCCGGGCGCGGGCTGCCACACGCATGCGCGCCCCCGGAGGCGCCGCGTCCCGCCGCGCGAATTCGCGTCGCGTGCAAGCGCATCCGGGAGCGGCGGTTGCGGCGTGGCCGACCGTGAGTCGCCCGCGCGGACGTTCGGCGGCGGGGTTGCCCACCACGCAACCTTTCCGATACCATTGTGCGCCCGAATCGGGCAGCGATCCCTCGACCTCCTCCCGCTGGACAAGGATGACCGAAACACCGCAGCCCCGCCTCGCGCGAACCACCACCGTCGGCAACCTGAAGGGCGGCTCCGGAAAGACCACCAACGCGGTGAACCTGGCGTGCATGCTCGGGCACGGGGTCGCCGGCCTGCCGCCGCAGCGCGTCCTCTTCGTGGACCTGGAGCCGCTGCGCACCGCCAGCCGCTGGCTGGGCGTGGAGGCGCCCTCGGCCGAGCAGAGCAGCGCGGTCCTCTTCCAGGCCGTCCCGCGCAACGGCGGCCGCCCGGCGCACCTGGAGCGTCTGCGGGCCGCGATCCGGCGCGCCGAGAACGAGCCGATCGACCTGATCCCCGCCCACGCGGACGGGCTGGAGGCGGCGGACGGCGTCCGGGGCAAGGAGTTCGACCTCAAGGACAACCTGGCGCTGCTGGCGGAAGAGTACGACTACGTCTTCATCGACCTCCCGGGCTCGCGCACCGGGCGGCTGATCCGCTCGTCGCTGGTGGCGAGCGAGGGGGTGCTGGTCCCGCTGCAGCCGGGCGGCAACTCCATCGAGAGCACGATGGACTTCTTCGAGATGGTCGAGGAGATCCGCCGCGGCGCCAACCCGCTGCTGCGGGTGGACGGGATCGTGATCTCCACCGCGGGGCCCAAGGGCGACGTGGACGCGCAGATCGCGACGGAAACGCTGGTGGAGGTGCTCCCCTACTACCCCGTCTATGGCGCGCGCATCCGCACGCTCAAGGCGATCCAGCGGGCCAGCTCGTTCCGCCTCAGCGTGCAGAGCATGGGCGACCGGGAGGCGATCCGCGACTTCTCCGCCCTGGCCGGCGAGTGGATCCAGGCCATCGGGCGCGTGGAGGCCGGCGTCTGATGCCGCGGTTCAACGCCGCGGCGCTGCGGGAAAAGTCGAAGCAGAACCTGGCGCAGTCGGCGGCCACTGCGGTGGCCGCGAAGGAGGAGACGGAGCAGCTCCTGAGCGGGGCGCGCACCGGGAACGCGACGCTCCCCATCGAGCAGATCCACCCGGACCCGGACCAGCCGCGGAAGTCGTTCGACCGCGAGGGGATGGACGAGCTGAAGCGCGCCATCCTGGCGCTGGGCGGGCTGGAGAACCCGGTGCAGATCTACTACCGGGACGGCCTGGGCTTCACCATCAAGCACGGGGAGCGGCGCTTCCGGGCGCTCAAGGAACTGCTGGACGAGGGGCACGACCGCTTCCGGCAGGTGCCGGTGCTGATGAGCCCGCCGCCGGACCGGAGCCCCGAGGGGGAGCAGCGGCTGCGCATCGCGCAGGTGGTGGAGAACAACGCGCGCCGGGGGCTCCTCCCGCTGGAGACGGCGGAGCAGTTCCACCTGATCGCGACCTCCGGGCGCGAGGAGCCGATCCCGGCGACGCACCTGGCCGAGCTGACCGGGACGGAGGAGCGCGTCGTGCAGCGCTTCCTGTTCGTGGTGGGCGGGCTCACCGGAGAGGAGCGCGCCGGGCTGCGCGAGGCGTGGCCGGAGGCGCCGCTCCGCCCGCTCTACGCGCTGGTCCAATGGCTCCAGGAGCACGGCCGCCGGCTCGATGCGGAGCAGCGCGCGGCGGCGATCGAGCGCTTCGCCCGGGAGAGGCCGACGGAGCGGATGGTGCGGGTGGCGCTCCGGGACCTTGCGCCGAAGAAGAAGCCGGGGCGGCCCGCCCGGAAGCGGTTCACCTCGGGGACGACCCGGACGGGGGCGTTCCAGGTGAAGCTCACCCTCCCGCCGGAGCTGGTGCGCGACGCGGCTTCGATCCGGAAGGCTCGTGCGGACCTGCAGCGCGTGCAGGAGCAGCTGCAGGAGATGGAGCGGGCGCTCGGGGAGGCCGAGGGGGAGTAGACGCGGCTGGGCGAGGATTTCTTTTCGCCGGAAAGCGTTGTACGCTCAGAAGATACGGGGGTGGCGACCGGTGGTCGCCGCCCCTTGTCCGTATGTGGGACTCGGCTGTGTCGCGAGAGGTCGGCGGGGGGAGGCTCCTCCGGCGGTGCGAAACTCGCCCGGCCACCCCGGAGCCCGGAGGGACAGCGCGGGCTCACACAGACGCACCGCCTGCTGAGCCTCCCCCCACCTCCCGGTCGCCCTCTCCGACATTCTCGATGAGCGCTACCGGTTGTTTGCGGCGATCTGCTCCAGGCGGGCGTCGATCTCGGCGCGCGGGACCCAGCGGCCACGGACCATCACGCCCCGGATGCGGGACAGGTTGGCGACGTCGCGCAGCGGGTCTGCTTCCAGGAGGAGGAGGTCGGCGCGGTGGCCGGGGGCCACGAGGCCGAAGCGGTCCTCCCCCGCGAAGTACTCGCCGACGCTGCGCGTGCCGGAGCGGAGGATCTCCCACGGGGTCATCCCCGCCGCCGACATCCGCTGCAGCTCGCGGTGGAGCGAGAAGCCGGGAACGGAAAACTGCTGCGGGGCGTCGGTGCCCATCAGGATGCGGACGCCGCCGCGGTTCAGCGCGCCGAGTACGGCCATGCGGTTGGCGATCGTCCGGCGCGCGGCGGCCCGGTCGGACTCCGGGGCGCGCAGGCGCTGCTCGTGCGCGCGGATCCAGGACTCCACCTGGCTCGGGGGCATGTAGCGCAGCTCCGGGTAGGCACGCAGCGAATCCAGGTCGGCCACGCCGTACAGCACCTCCCACAGCGCCATCGTCGGGACGATCCAGGCCCCGGCCTGGCGAGCGCGGCGCACCACCGCGGCCACGGAGTCGGGGTTCAGGGGCCCTGCGCCGCCCAGGTGCTCCACGAAGCCGTCCATGTGCTCGAACGTCTCCTGCCCGGCCTCCAGCGCGCGCATGAGCCCTACCTCCGCGGGGACGTGGCCGCCGAAGCGGATCCCCACCTCGCGCGCGGTGCGCGCCATGGCGTCGTACTCCGCCCGGGTGAGCCCCGGGTGCACCTTGAGCAGGTCCCACCCCTCGGCCTTCTGCCGCCGCACCATCTCCGCGGCCTGCTCCGGGGAGTCCACGGAGTTGCCGTTGAAGCTGGGCCCGGCCAGGTACAGGGTGGGAGCGAGCAGCTCCCCGCGGTTCGCGCGGGCGCGGAGGTCGAGCTGGCCGGGGGCGCCCAGCATCCCCCGCACGGTGGTGATCCCGTTGGCGAGGTAGAGGAAGAGCACGTCCTCGGTGTACCGGGCGGGCGCGCCGGGCGGGGGGACGTGCCCGTGCATCTCGGCCAGACCGGGCATCAGGTACCTGCCGCGGCCCTGGACGACGCGGGCCCCCGCCGGGACCCGGACGCTGCGCTCCGGACCCACCTGGACGATCCGGTCGCCCCGTACCAGCACCGTCTGGCCGGGGAGGGCGCGGCTGGTGTCCATGGGGAGCACCGTCACGCCCACGAAGGCGGTGACCGGCTCGGCGGGCGCCGCCCCCTGCGCCCAAGCGGCCGTGGCGGTGGAGAGCACGAGGCAGAGGGCGAGGAGCAGGGCGCGGACGGTGGCGAGGGCGCGGAGCGGCGATGCGTGCATGGCGAAGCGGGGGCGGAGGTGTCGGGGGAACCGGACCGTCTCAAGATCGGGCGGAGACGGCGCCGGGTCCAGCCTCTGCCCTCGAATGCGGCGAGGGGCGGTCGAGACGGCGGCAAAAAGGCTGCAGGCGGGTGTGGCCCGACGGCGGCCGTCGCTGCGTCCGCCGCCATGCGGCACGCGGCCTGCGGCACGGTGGAAAGGCCCATGGAGGCCGCCCGGCGCCGCCCGGCACGGCTCCACGGAACCCGGAGGCGCGCCATGACACCCCAGCCCCACAGGATCGCCGACCCCGACCGCCTCGCGGCCGTGCGGGAGGCACGCCTCGTCGAGCATCCGCCCGGCGGACAGCTCGACTCGCTCACCCGCCTCGCCCGGGTCGTCCTCCGGGTACCCACGGCCCTCGTCACGCTCCTGGACGCGGAGCGGGAGACCATCGAGAGCGCCGCCGGCCTCCCCGGGCCCGCGGACTCGCTTCCCGCGATCCCGCTGGCGGATTCGCTCTGCCGGCACATCGTCGCCTCCGACGAGCCGCTCCTGGTGGAGGACGCGCGCCTGCACGAGCGGGTTCGCGACGGCGCGGCCATCCGCGCGCTGGGGGTGGCCGCCTACGCGGGGGTGCCGATCCGTGCCCCGGGCGGAGCCGTCCTGGGGGCCTTCTGCGCGATCGACCACCTCCCGCGCGGGTGGCTGGCGGACGAGGTGGCGATCCTCGCCGGGCTCGCCGAGGCCGCCGAGGCGGAGATGGCGCGCCGGCTCGCCCTGCGCCGGGAGCGCGCCGACGCTTCGCGGTTCCGGACCCTGGTCGAGAGCTCGCTGGCGGGGATGTACCTGGTGCAGGACGGCCGCATCGTGTACGCCAACCCCAGGTTCGGCGCGCTCCTGGGCTACGGCGCGGGCGACGCCGTCGCCGGGCGGCCGATCCTGGAGTTCGTGGTGCCGGAGGATCGCGAGCGGGTCCGGGAGAACATCCGCAGGCGGGTGGAGGGCGAGGTGGACGAGGTCCAGTACTCCTTCCGGGCCCTGCGGAAGGACGGCTCGGCCGTGGAGGTGGAGGCCCACGGGAGCCGCACGGAGCTGGACGGCAGGTGCGCCATCGTCGGAACGCTGCTGGACGTGACGGAGCGCAGGCGCGCGGAAGTGGCGCTCCGCGAGGCCGCGGAGCGCCTGCGGCTCGTGGAGCGGGCGACGGAGGACGTGATCTGGGAGTGGGACGTGCGCACGGGCGAGGTGCGCTGGAACGAGGCAGGCCCGAAGCTCTTCCGCTACCCCCCGGACGAGGTGGGCACGACCATGGAGTGGCACCGGCAGCACATCCACCCGGACGACCGGGAGCGGGTGATCCGGAGCCTGCAGTCGGAGCTGGGCGGCGTGGGCGAGATCTGGTCCAACGAGTACCGCTTCCGCCGCGGAGACGGACAGTACGCCACCGTGTTCGACCGGGGATGCGTGGTCCGCAACGAGCGGGGCGAGCCCGTGCGGATCCTCGGCTCCATGGTGGACGTGACCGAGCGCCGACGCGCCGAGGACGCCCAGAGGTTCCTGTCCCGGGCCAGCGTGCTCCTGGACAGCACCCTGGACGGCGAGTCGTCGCTCGGCGCCCTGGCGCGGGAGTGCGTCCCGTTCCTGGGGGAGCTCTGCATGATCGACCTGGCCGAGCCGGACCGCGGCATCCGCCGCGTCGCTACCGCCCACCAGGACCCCACGCGGGAGGAGCCGCTCACGCGCGTGGCGGAGCCGGCTCCACGCCCCGTCGCCGCGGACCACCCGGTAGCGACGGTGCTGCGGGAGGGAGAGTCGATCTTTCTCCCCGAATTCGATGCGTCCGAGGTGGACGCGCTCGGCTACGAGCCCGGCGAAGCGGCGGCGCTCCGGGAGGTGGGCGTGTGCTCCCTCATGGTGGTGCCGCTGGCCGCGGGCGAGCACCGGCTGGGCGCCGTCACGGTGGGCACGTCGGACCGCGGACGCCCGTACACGCTCCTCGACCTGGCCCTGGTGCAGGACCTGGCGCACCGGATCGCCCTGGCCGTGGAGCACCTGCGGCTCTACCGGCAGGCGACGGAGGCGGTCCGCGCGCGGGACGAGATGCTGGCCGTCGTCTCGCACGATCTGCGCAACCCTCTCAACGCGATCCAGATGTGCGCGACCCTCCTCAAGGAGGCGGGACGGGACCGGCGGATCGACAACCAGCGCTTCCTGGAGCTGATCACCCGCACCTCGAAGCAGATGGGCCTGCTCATCGACGACCTCCTGGACGTGGGGAGCATGCACGGGGAGCGCTTCTCCGTCACGCCGTCCCGCACGAGCCTGGAGTGGCTGCTCGGCGACGCGGGCGAGCTCCTGGGCCCCCTCGCCGCGAAGAAGCGGATCGAGCTGGAAACACGGGTGGACCCGGAGGCTTCCACCGCCTGGCTCGACCCGCACCAGATCCTGCGGGCCATCTCGAACCTGGTGGGGAACGCGATCAAGTTCACGCCCGAGGGGGGCACCATCACGCTGCGCGCCGAGGCGGAGGGCGAGGAGGTGCGGATCTCGGTCTCCGACAGCGGGCCGGGGATCCGCCCGGAGCACCTCCCACACGTCTTCACCCGCTTCTGGCAGGCCAGGCCGGGGGACCGCCGCGGCGCAGGGCTGGGGCTGGCGATCACGAAGGGGATCGTGGAGGCGCACGGTGGGCGCATCTGGGTGGAGAGCCGCGAGGGGGAGGGTGCGACGTTCACGTTCACGGTCCCGGCCGTCGGGGAGGACGGAAGCGGATAGCCGCCACGGCGGCCGGCCGGTGCAGCAGGGGCCGGAACGGCGCGTCGGCCCCCGAACGCGGAGCTTGTCCGCCCCGCCGGCACCCGGTACTATTCGATCTCTCCCCTCCCCGGGCCGCTCCCGGCCCGGCGCCGTACCCTGGAACAAGCTCTCCGAGGAGCCCCCATGGAGGCATCCGTCGCCTCGCTCCCCAGCGCCCCGCCGGCCGCGCGGCCGCAGGCCGATGCCGCGGGCGTCCCCTGGTACGTCCACGCCGTCCTCTTCGCCTCCACGAGCGTGATCGTCGGAGTGCTCTGGGACATCTCCTGGCACCAGAGCATCGGGCGCGACACCCTCTTCTCGCCCCCGCACCTGGCGATCTACCTGGGCGGCGTGGTCGCGGGCGTCGTCTGCGGCTGGCACGTGCTGCACCTCACCCTGGCGGGCACGCAGGAGGAGCGCGCGGCCAGCGTCACGTGGTGGAAGTACTTCCGCGGGCCGCTCGGCGCGTGGACGTGCATCTGGGGCGCTTTCGCCATGCTTACCTCGGCGCCCTTCGACGACTGGTGGCACAACGCCTACGGGCTGGACGTGAAGATCCTTTCCCCGCCCCACACCGTGCTGGCGATGGGGATCCTCGCCATCCAGATGGGCGCGCTCTTCATGGTGCTCGCGCTGCAGAACCGGCCGGGCGAGCGGCGGGTGCTCCCGTGGATGGTGGCGTACGCCATGGGGCTGGTGCTGCTCAACTTCACCACCATGGTCAGCGAGTACACCTGGCGCATCTTCCAGCACGGCTCGCTCTTCTACCAGGTGGCGGCGGGCGTGGTGCCGCTGGCGCTGGCGGCGGCTGCGGTCGCGGGGCGGCTGCGGTGGCCGGCCACCGCGGCGGCGGCGGTCTACCTGGGGGTGCTCCTCCTGCTCACCTGGATCCTCCCGCTCTTCCCGGCCGAGCCGAAGCTGGCGCCGGTGCGCTTCCAGATCACGCAGATGATGCCGCCGCAGTTCCCGCTGCTGCTGGTGGTGCCCGCCTTCTTCATGGACCTCGTCTTCCACCGCATGCGCGGCCGGAGCCGCTGGCTCCTCGCCGCCGCGCTCGGCGCCGCCTTCCTGGCGGCCTTCTTCGTGGTGCAGTGGTACTTCTCCCTGTTCCTGAACTCCGGGTACGCCCGCAACCCGGTGTTCGGGCAGCACCTGCGCCCGTACATGCTGGGCGAGCAGAGCTACCTCGCGCGCGGCGCGTACATGAACCCGGAGTCGGGGATGGTCCTGGCGAAGGGGCTGGCGATCGCGCTCGGGATCTCCGTGCTTTCCGCGCGGCTCGGGCTCGCCTGGGGCGACTGGATGGCGAGGGTGCGCCGATGATGCGCCGCGCGCTCGGCACGCTGGGGCTCCTGGCCGCGCTGCTCGTGCTCTCCGGCCACGTGGGCAGCCCCACCATCTTCCTGGAGGGGAACGCGGGCCCCTACCCGGTGCGCGTGACCATCCGCCCGCCGGAGGTGATCCCGGGGCAGGCGGAGATCTCGGTCCGGGTGCCCGACGGGGCCGCCGAGCGGGTGACCGTCCGGCCGGTGCGCTGGGACCTGGGGCTGGAGGGCGCGCCGCGCCCCGACGTGGCCGCGCCCGTGCAGGGCGAGCCGAATCTGTTCAGCACGCAGCTGTGGCTGATGGACTTCGGCTCCTACAGCGTCCACGTGGCGGTGGAGGGGCCCCGGGGGACGGGGACGCTCATCGTCCCGGTCCCGGCCATGGCGACCGGCGTCGCCGGGATGCCGCGGGGGCTGGCGCTGGCGCTGGTCGGGCTGGGCCTCTTCCTGGCGGTGGGGCTCCTCACCATCGTGGGCGCCGCGGTGCGCGAGGCGGTGCTCCCGCCCGGCGAGGAGCCGGACGCCGCGCGGAGGCGGCGCTCGTGGGCCGCGCGTGCGATGGCGGTTCCCGCGCTCGCGCTCGCGCTGTTCGGCGGGGCGAAGTGGTGGAGCGCGGAGGAGGCCCGCTACGGCGAGAAGCTGTACCGCGCCCCGCGCGTGGAGGCCGGGGTGGCGGAGGAGGCCGGCGGCCGGGTGCTGACGCTGCGCGTGGAGCACTGGAGGGCGCCCGGCGGCGGGCCCTGGAGCGGCCTCCTCCCAGACCACGGGAAGCTGATGCACATGTTCCTGGTCCGCGACGGGCTGGACGCCTTCGCGCACGTGCACCCGGTCCGGGTGGACTCGGTCACCTTCCGCCTCCCCCTCCCGCCGCTCCCCGCGGGCGACTACCGGCTCTACGCCGACATCGTCCACGAGAGCGGCTTCACCCAGACGCTCACCGACACCCTGTCGGTGCCGGCCGGCGCGGCCGGGGCGGGGATCGACGCCGACGACTCCTGGCACGTGGCTCCCGCCAGCCGGGCCGCCGCCACCCGGCTCGCCGACGGGTCCACGATGACCTGGGTGCGCGAGGGGCGGCTCCGGGCCGGCAGGGAGACCACCCTCCGCTTCCGCGTGGCCGACCCCGCGGGCGCGCCCGCGCGCCTGGAGCCCTACATGGGGATGCTGAGCCACGCCGCCGTCTCCCGCGACGACGGCTCGGTGTTCGTGCACCTGCACCCCTCGGGCACCGTGTCGACGGCCGCGCAGGCGCGCTTCGAGCAGATCGAGCGCGGCGACACCGTGCGCGACGCACGCGGCCAGCTCGTCCTCCCGGGCGCCGCGGCGCACCCGGCGGGGCACGGCGGCCACGCGCCCGCCCCGAGCGAGGTGTCGTTCCCGTACGAGTTCCCGCGGCCCGGCCGCTACGGCGTGTGGGTGCAGGTGAAGCGGGAGGGGCGGGTGCTCACCGGCGCGTACGTGGTGGAGGTGGAGTAGGCCCTGGGCGCTTCGGCGCCGGGGGACGGGTACGGCCCACGAAAGGCGCCCCCACCGGGAGATCCCGGTGGGGGCGCCGTGCCGTTGCAGGCTCTTCCCTGCTCCGTCCCGGTCGTCAGGCCTGGAGCGCGACCTCCTGCCGCACGTGGGTGCCCACCACCTGCCCGTCGAACAGGTTGATGGTGCGGTGGCTGAACTCCGCGTCCCGCGCCGAGTGGGTGACCATGACGATCGTCGTCCCGCCCTCGTTCAGCTCCGTGAGGAGCTGCATGATCTCCTCGCCGTGGGCCGAGTCCAGGTTCCCCGTCGGCTCGTCGGCCAGGATCAGCTTGGGGGACGAGACGACCGCCCGCGCGATGGCGACGCGCTGCTGCTGGCCGCCGGAGAGCTGCTGCGGGTGGTGGTTCCTCCGGTGCTCGATCCCGACCCGCTCCAGCGCCTCCTCCACGCGGCGCTCCCGCTCTCCCGCCGGCACCTTGAGGTACAGCAGGGGCATCTCCACGTTCTCGTAGACGCTCAGCTCGTCGATCAGGTTGAAGCTCTGGAAGATGAAGCCGATGTTCCCCTTGCGCATCCGTGCCCGCTCCCGCTCGGAGAGGCCGGACACCTCGCGCCCCAGGAAGCGGAACTCTCCACCCGTGGGGTTGTCCAGGAGGCCCAGGAGGCTCAGCAGCGTCGACTTGCCGCAGCCGCTGGGACCCATGATCGTCACGAACTCCCCTTCGGAGACCTCCGCATCGATCCCGTTCAGCGCCGTCGTCTCCACCTCGTCGGTGGTGTACACCTTGGTGAGATTCCTGATCTCGATCATGCCTGCCTTCCTCGCTCGTTGGGTTGGGGATGCGGCGGACGGCGCCCCGGGTCGCGCCGACGGCCCAGCGGGACGGTGCTTCAGTCGACGAGGAGGGTCCCCGTGTCCCGGTAACCGTCATAGCTCGAGACCACCACCCGGTCGCCCGGCCGGAGCCCGTCGAGGACCTCGAAGTACTGCGGGTTCTGCCTTCCCAGGCGGATCTCGCGGCGGACGGCACGCTCTCCCGACCCGTCCAGGACGAACGCCCAGCTCCCGCCCGTGGTCTGGTGGAAGGCGCCCTGGGGGAGGAGAACGGCCGGCTTGCTGTCGCCCAGCGTCAGCCGGATCCGGACCGTCTGCCCGCGCCGCACGTCCGCGGGGCTCTTTCCGTCGAACGCGAGCTCGATCTGGAACTTGCCGTCCTTCACCTCCGGGTGGATCTTCGCCACCTTCAGGCGGTAGGACTCCCCGGCGTGCTGGAACTCGCCGGCCTGGCCGACGCTCACGCGGGAGATGTGGTACTCGTCGATGTCCGCGAGGACCCGGTACCCGTCCAGGACGTCGATCTGCCCGAAGCGGTGGCCGGAGACGCGCAGCTCGCCGACCTCGGCGTCGAGCGCGGTGAGGCGCCCGGAGACCGGCGCCCGCACGGTCAGGTTGTCGAGGATCTCCCGCAGGACGCCGTTGTTCGCGCGCATCCGGCCGGTCATCTCCGTGAGGTCGCTCGCCTGCCGCTCCATGCGCAGGGAGTCCTGCCGGAACGCGCGGAGCATCAGCTCCTTGCGGTTCTTCCAGTGCTCGAACTCCTCCTCGGCCGCCATGTACTCCTCGCGGGAGATGAGCTGGCGCTCGAAGAGGGCCCGGTTCTGCTGGTGCCGCCGGGCGAGGCCCTGGAGCTGGAAGTCGGCCTCGGCGAGCTGCTCGCGCAGCCGCAGGGCGTTGCGCTCGATCTCGAACCTCATGTTCGCCAGGAGGTTGAGCTGCTCCACGTTCTGGGCGTCCGCCTGCAGCAGGTCGAGCTGGAGGGAGTTGTTCGAGAGGCGGAGGATCGGCTGCCCCTCCTGCACCAGCGTCCCTTCCCGGACGTAGACGGCCTCGACCCGCCCGCCCTCGACCGCGTCCAGGTACACCGTGCGGACCGGCTCCAGGCTCCCGACCACGGGGATGTACTCCTCGAACACCCCTTCGCGGACCTGGGCGATCTCCAGGCGCTTGGAATCCACCCGCAGGCGGGCGCCGCCCTCGTCGGGGCGCAGGAGGAGGAGGGCCAGGGCCCCGAGGATCGCGACCGCGCCGAGGGTGAGGATCCGCCCCCTGGACCACTTCGGCTTCTCGATCCTGCGGTCCATCCCGGGTCCGGAGCGGCGCGGGCGGTCCTCTGCTGCGTTCCTGGGCGAGCCTGGGGCGCTTCGATCCGTGGATACCTGCATCTTCGGTTGGGTACTGGTTTTAGGGAGGTGGGGCCCTGCGGCCCCGCTAATTTGACACGATCGGCGGAATTTGGCAAGTTAGCCGCCAACAATTACTTGAGCACGGCTTCACCCGCGCCCCGCCACCCGCTCCATTACGCCACCGGACATGCGCTTCCACCCCGGCGTGGGCTCCCCGCCCACGGCCCTGCTCCCGCCCGCACTCGCGGTGCTCGTCCTGCTCCTCCTGGGGATGGCGCACCCCCTGGGCGGGCAGCTGCGGGCGGCCGGTCCGCTCGACTCCGCCGAGGTGGAGCGGTTCCTGGACACCACGCTGGTACGCCGGATGGCGGAGTCCCGCGTGCCGGGCGCGAGCGTCGCGATGGTGCGGGACGGGAAGCTGCTCCTGGCGAAGGGGTACGGCTACGGGGACCTCGCCCGGAGGGAGCCGGTGGACCCCGGCGCCACGGTGTTCCGGGTAGGGTCGGTCTCCAAGGTCCCGACCGCCGTGGCGGTCCTGCAGCTCGCCGAGCGCGGAGAGCTCGACCTGCACGCCGACGTGGACCGCTACCTGGGCGGCCGCGTCCGGGTGGACGGCCCCTTCCGCGAGCCGGTGACCGCCGCGCACCTGCTGACGCACACCGGGGGATTCGACGAGCGCTTCATCGGGATGGCGGCCCGCAGCCCGGCCGAAGCGGAGCCGCTGGGCGAGTACCTGGCCCGCCGCATGCCGCCCCGCGTCGCCCCGCCCGGCGAGCTCATCCGGTACTCCAACCACGGGATGGCGCTGGCCGGCTACCTCGTGGAGGAGGTCTCGGGCGTTCCCTTCGAGCGCTACGTGGAGGAGCGCGTCCTCCTGCCCCTGGGAATGCGCCGGAGCGGCTTCGGCCCGGTCCGGTGCGCCGGTTGCCGGGAGGCGACGGGGTACCGGCTCCGCGGCGACCGGTTGGTGCCCGCCCGACCGGACGACCTCTCGCAGATCGCCCCCGCCGCCTCCTTCCGGACCACCGCGCTGGACATGGTCCCCTTCCTCCTGGCCCACCTGCAGGAGGGCCAGGCCGGAGGGGGGCGCATCCTCCGCCCGGAGACGATGCGCGGGATGCACCGCCGGCAGGTGGCGCACCACCCCTTCCTTCCGGGCGTCGCCTACGGCCTCTTCGAGCACTTCGAGAACGGGCGCCGGGCGCTCTGGCACGGCGGGTCCTGGAACGGCTTCACCAGCCTCTTCTTCCTCCTCCCGGACGAGGAGGTGGGGCTCTTCGTCGCGTACAACGGCGAGTACCAGCCCGAGCTGGTGGAAGGGCTCGTCAGCGCCTTCCTCGATCACTACTACCCCGCCCCCGGGCCCCTCCCCCCGCCGTCCGGCGCGGCCGGCGCACCGGGGGGCGGGCTCGCCGGGTGGTACCGCCCGCTCCCCTACGCGCGCCGCGGCGTGGAGAAGCTGGTCGCCCTCTTCAGCCAGCACGCGGTCCGGCTCGACGACGACGGCCGCGTGCTGGAGGTCCGCTTCCCCGGAGACGGCGGGACCGGGCGGTGGGCCGCCGCGGCCCCCCTGGCCTTCCGGCGCGTGGACGAGGGGCTGCTGCACGGGCCCTACGGGCGTGCGGCCTTCGTTCCCGCGGCGGACGGACGCCCGGCCATCCTTTCTCTCGGCGCGCGTGCCCTGGAGAAGCTCGCCTGGTACGACACCACTGCCTTCCACCTGGTCCTCCTGGCGCTCAGCGCCCTGGTCTTCCTCTCGGTGTGCGTCGCCCGGGCCGCCGGGTGGCTGCGCCGGACGGGCCGCCGCGATCCTCCCGCGTCCTCCGCCGCGCGTGGCGTGCACACCCTCGCCGGGGCGGTGTGCGCGCTGAACACCGCCTTCCTCCTGGGAGGAGCGGCGATCCTCTGGCTCGGCGCGGGCGAGGGCGGAATCGTCTTCCTGTACGGCTTTCCGCCTGCCCTGCGGGTGCTGCTCGTCCTCCCCGTCGTTTCCGCGGCGCTCACCGCCGCCCTGGCGGGCCTCCTCCTCCTCACCTGGAGGAGGCCCGTCCCCCGCCGCGCCGCGCCGGTGCTCGTCGCCCTGGCCGGCGCGGGCTTCCTCTGGTTCCTGTACTACTGGAACCTGCTGGGCTTCAACTACTGACGCCGGGGCTCCACCCGCCGGAGGCCGCGGCCGTCTCCGGCTCCTCCCGCCCCCAGGGGCGCGGGAAGAAGTCGCCGATGCGGGTGCCGATCCCCTGCTCGCGCGCCAGTTCCTGGACGAGCTGGCCCACGGCCAGGTCCAGCACCCCCAGGCCGAAGGGGCTGAACACCGAGATCCGCTCCGGGTCGGGCCGCGCCGGCTCGGCGCCGCTGGTGATCCGCGCGAGGGAGCTGCGGATGAAGTCCCGGCCACCCGTCTGCTGCTCCGCGAGGTGCACCGAGGTCTGGGCGCGGCAGACGTGGTCCGCGTCGTCGACGACGTTGTCCGCGGCCAGGATCACCTCCGGGGTCAGGTCGCGCAGCGAGACGTGCAGGATCGTGGCGCCCGGCGGGCATGCCGACACGTCGCCGACGTGGGGCGTGACGGCCGTCGTCCCGAAGGACACCAGCGGCGCTCCGGCGAGCACGTCGGCCGGGCTCTCCACCACCACCGCCTCCAGGCGATCCGACAGGCGGCGGGCCTGCCTGCCGAAGAGCGCCGCCCGCGCCGGGTCCATGTCGTGGAGCACGAGGGTCCGGATCCCCGGGAAGACCGCCAGGAGGAAGCGGGTGATCTCGAAGTTGATCAGGCCGCACCCCACCAGCCCCAGGCGCGAGACGTCCGCGTCGCGGTGCAGGACGCTCGCCCCCAGGGCGGCGCTGGCCGCGGTGCGCTTCGCGCTGATGACGGAGCTCTCCAGGAAGGCCTGGGGGCGTCCGGTCTCGGTGGAGTTGAGGATCAGCGCGGCGGACGCGCGGTCGATCCCCCGCTCCAGGTTCCCCGGGAACGAGGAGATCCACTTGATCCCCGCCACGTCGAACCCGTCCCCCAGGTAGGCGGGGAGGGCGATGACGCGGTCCCGCTCCTGCCCCGGGCGGGGGAACCGGAGGAAGGACGAATGCGGGAGCGAGCTCTCCCCCCGCTCGTGCACTTCGTAGGCGCCGCGCACCAGGTCGATCACCTGGCGCTCGCGCCCCTCCAGCAGCGAGACGATCTCCTCGCCCCGCACCACCAGGATGTCGTCGCGGTCAGACATACTCCTCCATGAGTGCTGTTTCCGTCCAGAGATGGGACACGGGCCCGAACTTCTCTTCGACCCACGCGTCGTCGTAGATGGTCTCCAGGTAGCGCTCCCCGCGGTCGCACAGGATCACCGCGCACCGGGAGGCCGGCGGGATCCGGTCGCGCATCCGCTCCACCGCCGTCATGACCGCACCGGCCGACCCGCCCGCGAGGATCCCCTCCCTGCGGACCAGCCGCCGGCACCCGACCACGCAGTCCAGGTCGCTCACCAGCACCACCTCGTCCGCCATCTCCGGGCGGTACAGGCCGGGGCGCTCCCCCGCGCCCAGCCCGGGGACCAGGCGGGGCCCCGGCGCCCCCCCGAAGATCACGCTCCCGATGGAGTCCACCGCCACCACCTTCGTCCGCATCCCCCGGGCGCGGATGTATTCCGAGCACCCGCGGATGGTGCCGCAGGTGCTGGTGGCGGCGAAGAGGTAGTCCAGCTCTCCCCCGGCCGCCGCGGCGATCTCCTCCATCGTGGTGGTGAGATGGGCCTCGGCGTTGCGCGCGTTGGCGTGCTGGTCGGTCCAGAAGCTCTTCGGATACTGTGCCTGCAGCTCGCGCAGACGCTGGAGCCGGGCATGGAAGAAGCCGTCGGGCCCGGGGTCGGTGACCACGTCCACCCGCGCCCCGTAGGCCTCCAGGATGCGGATGTTCTGCGTGGTGGTGCGGGAGTCCACGATGCAGACGAAGCGCAGCCCGTAGTAGGCGCACACCTGGGCGAGGCCGATCCCCATGTTCCCGGAGCTCGACTCCAGGATCACGGTGTCCGGGTCGATCTCCCCCCGCTCCAGCGCTTCCCGGAGGATCCGGAAGGCGGGCCTGTCCTTGGCGCTCCCGCCCGGATTGAATCCCTCCAGCTTCGCGTAGAGCTGGAAGTCCGCATCCGGGAGGTAGCGTTCCAGCTCGATCGTCGGGGTGTTCCCGATCACTGAGATGATCCCCCGCTTCATCGTCGTCCTTTCCTGTGGGTGGTGCCTGGTAGTGGACGGGGCGGTCGGCCCCGGATGCTCAGTCGCCGCCGACGGCGCTCAGCGCCGCGCGCGGGTGCCGCTCCGCCCGCGGGGCGTGCTCCGCCCCCGGAGGTCCGTCGTAGCGCAGCTGGCCGTAGTCCATCCGGACAAGCCGGTCCGCGGCGTCGTAGTAGCCGTCGTCGTGGGAGATGACGATCGCCGTCTTCCCGCGCGCACGGAGCTGCGGGAGGAGGTGCCGGTAGAAGATCTCCTTGAACTGGGGGTCCTGGTCGGCGGCCCACTCGTCGAACACGTAGATGGGCCGGTCCTCCAGGTACGCCGTCAGCAGGGCGAGCCGCTTGCGCTGCCCCTGAGAGAGGTCGGTGCTGGAGAGCCGGCCGTTCTCCACGCGCACCTTGTGCTCCAGGTGGAGCTCCGCCAGGTAGAAGCGGGCGTCCGCGTCCACCTGGGCGGCGTCCAGCCCCAGGAGCCCGGGGAAGAGGAAGTAGTCGGAGAACACCGTCGAGAAGAGCTGGCGGTACGCTCCGCGGTTCTCCCCGGTGACCGGCACCCCGTCCAGGCGCAGCTCTCCGCCTTCGGGGGTGTAGAGGGCGGTGAGCAGCTTGATGAGCGTCGTCTTGCCGCTCCCGTTCCCGCCGGTGACGAAGACGACCTCGCCGGGGCGCAGCACCAGGTCGCACGGGCCCAGCGTGAAGGTGTCGTCCTCCCGCTCGGAGTAGTAGGTGTGGGTCACCCCGCACAGGGCGATCTCGCTCCACTGCGCCGCGGCGTCCGGGAGCGCCGCGCGCTCGGCCGGGGCGGCGTCGCTCGCCTGGAGGGAGAGCCCGAGCCGGTCGACCTTCTCCACGGCGATCCCGGCCCGGCTCAGGTCCGGGAGGCTGTTCAGGAGCACCTCCAGCGGGGTCATCATGTAGAGGACGGCCAGCGCGTACCCGGTGAGCGTCCCCCCGTCCGGGTCGAGGAAGGTGGGGGCGACGAAGAGCACCACGCCCACCAGCGCGAAGAAGAGCACCTGGCCCACGCTGGCCGCCGCGACGTAGGTCCCCTGCGCACGCACCCCGTACTCGCGCAGCTCCTCCGCGGTGGGCCGCAGCAGCTCCGCCACGAAGGCCCGGCTCCGTCCCCGGTGCAGTTTGAGCTCCTTGTTCCCCTCGATCAGCGCCCGGAAGTGCTCGTAGAGGGCGTCCAGGGTCTCCCGCACCTGTCCCAGGTGGCGGATCGCCCGGAGGAGCGGGATCTGGTAGGCGAGCACCCCGACGAGCATGAAGGCCAGCAGCACCAGGAGGAGCATCCAGGAGAGCAGCCCCAGGTAGACCAGCAGCGCGACCACCACCGTCAGGTGCATGCACACCACGGGGAGCGCGCCGATGGCCCGCGTGATGGAGGGAACGTCGTTCGTGAGCGCCGCCAGCAGTCGCGACTTGCCCACCTCTTCCAGGGTGCGCAGCGGGACCGAGAGGATGCGCTCGCTCAGGCTCAGCCGCAGGTCGAGGGTCGCGCGCTCCGCCAGGCGGATCAGGAGCCACTGCGAGAGGAAGCGAGCCGCCGGGAGGAGCAGGCACAGCCCCGCGAAGCCCCACGCCAGCGCCGCGCCCCCGGCGGGACGCGCCGTCAGCGCGGCGTTGATCAGCGCGACCAGCGCCGCGTTGCTGAGCCCGCTCACGATCCCCGCCACGATGATGACGACCACCGCGACGCGCGCGTGCCGCGCGTCGGTCGAGTAGCGGACGAGGAAATCGAAGAGCTGCTTGAAGTTCTTGAGCATGGTGGTCCGTTCGCGGGTTGCTGTGCGTCGAGTATGGATTCGGCTTTCCCGGGCGCCCGCCTCAGCGCGGGGCGGGCTCCGGACCGGCGAGGCGGACGTCCACCTCCTCGTCGGAGAGGCTCGAGAGCTCCAGGACAAGCGTGGCGACCCGCTCCACGCCGGACCGCCGCGCGGGGTCCTCCAGGAGCAGCTCGGCCATGCGGGCGATGGTCGGCGACTCGAAGAGGACGCGGACCGGGAACTGGACCTGGAAGATCTCCCGCACCTGCGCGACGACGCGGGTGGCCGAGAGGGAGTGCCCCCCCAGGTCGAACAGGCTGTCGTGCACCCCCACCCGCTCCAGCCCCAGGACCTCCTGCCACACCCCCGCGAGCACCTCCTCCACGGCGTTCCGGGGGGCCACGAAAGCTCCGCCCACGGAGGCGTGGTCCCGCTCCGGCGCGGGGAGCGCGCGGCGGTCGAGCTTGCCGGCGGGGGTGAGCGGAACGGCGTCCAGCGCCACGAAGGCGGAGGGGACCATGTACTCCGGGAGCCGCTCCCGCAGCCAGGCGTGCAGCTCCCTCGCCTCGGGCGGCGCTCCCGCGTCCGCGGGGACCACGTACGCCACCAGGCGCCGCGCGCCCGGGGCGTCCTCGCGGGCCACCACCGCCGCCTGGCGCACCCGGGGGCACGCCGCCAGCACCGCTTCCACCTCCCCGGTCTCCACGCGGAAGCCGCGGATCTTCACCTGGTCGTCCACCCGCCCCGCGAACTCCAGCTCGCCCCCGTCGCGCCAGCGGGCCAGGTCGCCGGTGCGGTACATCCGCGCGCCGGGCTCCGCGCCGAACGGGTCGGGGAGGAAGCGCTCCGCGGTCAGCTCCGGGCGCCCCAGGTAGCCGCGGGCGAGCCCCGCCCCGCCGACGTACAGCTCCCCGGGGACGGAGGCCGGGAGGAGCTCGCCCCGGGGGTCGAGCACGTACGCGCGGGCGTTGTCCAGGGGCGTGCCGATGGACGCCTCTCCCTGCGGCCCGTCCGGCGCCCCGGGGGCGGTCAGGTCGGCTGCGGTCGCCACCACGGTGGCCTCGGTGGGGCCGTAGGTGTTCAGCAGGGCGACCGCTCCGCCCACCCGGTCGTGCCAGCGCGCCAGCCGCTCGGGGATGACGCGCTCTCCGCCGAGGATCACCAGCCGGAGCGAGGGGGGAAGCGCGGCGTGCCGGTCGGCCGGCGCCGCGGCCAGCTCGTGCCAGAAGGCGGTGGGGAGGCTCGCCACGGTGACCTCCCGCGCGCGGCAGAGCTCCAGGAAGACCGTGTCCGTGCCGGCCATCCCCTCGGTCCGGAGCACCAGCGCCGCGCCGCGGGTGAGGGTCGGGAAGATCTCCTCGACGCTGGCGTCGAAGGTGAGCGACGAGAACTGCAGCACCCGGTCGGCGGCCCCGATCCCGTACCGGGCCGCGGCGGCGCGGGTGTACGAGGCGAGCGCGCGATGCTCCACCAGCACCCCCTTGGGCGTCCCGGTGGAGCCGGAGGTGTAGATGACGTAGGCCGCGCTCTCCGGGTGGACGGCCGGTGCGGGGTCGCCGTCGCTCTCCCCCGCGAGCGGGGAGTCGCCGCCGTCCAGGCACACCGTGGGGACGAGGTCCCGGAGCGGAGCCTCGAGCGCCGTGCGGGTGACGGCCAGGACGGCTCCCGAGTCGGCCAGGACGAACCGGTAGCGCTCGGCGGGGTGGCCGGGGTCGAGGGGGACGTAGGCGCCGCCGGCCTTGAGGACGCCCAGGATCGCGACCAGCATCTCGGGCGACCGGTCCAGGCACACCGCCACCCGCGTCTCCGCCCCCACGCCGCGCCGGCGCAGCAGGTGCGCGAGGCGGTTGGCGCGGGAGTTCAGCTCCGCGTAGGTGAGCGTGGCGGCGACCTCCCCCTCCTCGTCCTGCGCCACCACCGCGGGGGCGCCGGGGGTGCGGCGCGCCTGCGCCGCGAAGAGCTCGTGGACGGGCTCCTCCGCGGGAGCCGCCCCGGTGGGGGGATTCCACGCGGCGAGCTGCAGCGTCCGCTCCTCCTCCGAGACGATCCGCAGCCCCGAGAGCGGGATGGACGGGTCGGCGTGGACGCTCTCCAGCAGGGTCCGGTAGCAGGCGGCCATCCGGCGGATGGTCGCTTCGCGGAAGAGGTCGGTGTTGTACTCGATCACGCCGTGCAGCCCGCCCCCGGCATCCTCCATCTCCAGCGTCAGGTCGAAGGAGGAGATCCCCGCGTCCATCCCCACCGGCTGGAGCCGCACCCCCTTGAGGTGCTGCGGCTCCAGCGGGGTGTTGTCCACCAGGAACATCACTTGGAAGACGGGGAGGCGGCTGGGGTCCCGCTCCGGCTTGACGGCCTCCACTACCTTCTCGAACGGGACCTCCTGGTGCTCGAAGGCGCCGAGCACGGTCTCGCGCACCCGCCGCAGGAGGGCGAGGAAGGACGGGTCGTCGGCGAGGCGGGTGCGGAGGGCGAGGGTGTTGGCGAAGAACCCGATCAGCCCCTCGGTCTCCACCCGGTTGCGGTTGGCGACGGGGGAGCCGACCACGATGTCCTCCTGCCCGCTGTAGCGCTGCAGGAGCACCTTGAAGGCGGCCAGGAGCACCATGAAGACGGTGGCCTGTTCCCGCTGGGCCAGGGCCCGGAGGCCGTCGGCGGTGGGGCCGGGGACGGTGAACCGGAAGCGCGCGCCGGGGAAGGTCTGCACCGGCGGCCGGGGGGAGTCCGTGGGGAGCTCGAGCGCCGCGGGCGCTCCCTCCAGGTGCTTCCGCCAGTACTCCACCTGCGCCGCCGCCGACGGCCCCTCCAGGCGCTCCCGCTGCCAGGCCGCGAAGTCGGCGTACTGGATGGGGAGCTCGGGGAGCGACGCCGGCTCGCCGCGCAGGGCGGCGTCGTAGAGCGCCGAGAGCTCCCGGATCATCACCCCGCGCGACCACCCGTCGCTGACGATGTGGTGCATGGTGGCCAGCAGGACGTGGGACCCGGGCCCGAAGCGGAGGAGCCGCGTCCGGAGAAGGGGCCCCTCGGCCAGGTCGAAGGGGCGGCGCGCCTCCTCGCCCGCCCGCTCCCGGGTGGCGGCCTCGGGGTCGGGGACGCCGTCCAGCTCCTCCACCGGGAGGTCGATCCGCAGCTCGGGGGCGATCACCTGGACGGGCCTGTCGCCCTCCAGGCGGAACACGGTGCGGAGCGCCTCGTGCCGGCGCACCAGCTCGTCCACCGCGTGCTGCAGCGCGCCCACGTCCAGCTCCCCGTCGAAGCGGAGGACGGCGAGGACGTTGTAGGCGAATCCGCCGGGCTCCAGCTGGTCGATGAGCCAGAGGCGCTGCTGCGCGAAGGAGGGCGGCGAGGGATCAGCCGGCCGCTCCCGGCGCGGGATGGAAGAAGCGGCGGCGGCGGGCCGGGCCGCCTTCATCCGCTGCATAAGCAGGGCGAGCTTCTCCGGGGAAAGCTCCGAGATCCGACTGGAAAGGTCGCTCATGGCACGGTTTCGGGTGCGTTGGGACTGCGTTACTGCGCCGCGTCGAGGAGGGCCAGGACCTCCTCGTCGGAAAGTCCTTCCATCTCGTCCAGCAGGCGGGCCAGCCGCTCCTGCTCTTCACGGGCGCCCTGGGCGCGGGCCACCTCCACCGCCAGGGCGGCCACCGTGGGCGCCTCGAAGAGGGTGCGGATGGAGAGGTCCACCCCGTACACGGCCCGGAGGCGCGCCACCAGGGCCCCGGCGGGGAGGGAGTGCCCCCCCAGCTCGAAGAAGTCGTCGCTCCGGCCCACCCGCTCCACCCCCAGCACCTCCCGCCAGAGCGCGGCGATCTGCGTCTCCACCGCCGTGCGCGGCGGATCCGCCGCCGGCTCGTCGGCGCCCGCCGCGGGCTCCACCGCCTGCAGCCGGGCGTCGAATGCGCCCTCCTCCAGCTGGCGGCGGAGCTCCGCGCGCCGGATCTTCCCGGTCCCGGTCTTCGGGACCTCGTCCTTCTCCACCGGCACGAGGTGGCCGGCGTCGATCCCCAGCTCGCCCGCGATCCGCCGCCGCAGCGCCCGCAGCAGCTCGGCGAGGGCGCTCCCCGTGCGGGGGGTGTGGAAGAAGACCGCCAGGGTGTCGGTGTCGTCCGACGCGGCGCGCGTGGCGCACGCGGCGGTGTACGAGCGCTCCACGCCGTCCACGGCCTCCACGACCGCCTCCACCTCGTGCGCGTGGAAGTTGACGCCGTTGACGATGATGACCTCCTTCTCCCGGCCGGTCAGCGTCAGCGCGCCGTCGGCGAGCACGCCCAGGTCGCCGGTGTCCAGCCACCCGTCCTCCGTGAGCACCTCGCGGGTCAGCTCCGGCCTCCCGTCGTAGCCCGGCGTGACGGCGGACCCCCGCACCTGCACGCGGCCCGGCGTGTGCTCGGGGAGGAGGGCGCCCCCGGCGTCCACCACGCGGATGGAGACGCCGGGATAGGGGCGGCCCACGCGGACGAAGCGGTCCTCGTCCGAGGTGGTGTGGAGGGCGAAGTCGTCGGCGCGGGCGATGGCGCCCGCCTCCGACATCCCGTAGGCGGGGCGCAGCACGCGGCCGTCCAGCCCGTACGGCGCCAGGAGCCGGAGGAAGCTCCGCGCGGTCCGGGGGACCACCGCCTCTCCCGTGACCCCGACGTGGCGGACGCAGCCCAGATCCCACCCCCGCCCCCGCACCTCGTCGGCGCGGCCGTCCACCAGCCCCAGGAGGAAGTTGGAGGCCGCCGTGTGCGTCGCCCGGTAGCGGGAGACGTGGTCCAGCCAGGCGAGGGGGTCCCGCAGGACCGTCTCGGTGGGGAGCAGCACCTGGCGCGAGACCGAGGCGGTGTTCCCGATCATGGCCATGAGCCCGGCGTTGTGGTCGAGCGGGAGCCAGTGGAGCGACACCTTGTCGCGGTCGGGGACGGCGCCCCCCCAGACGGCCCGGGCGCCGGTGCTCAGGACGTTGCCGTGGGTCCGCGTGATCCGCTTGGGCTCGCCGGTGCTCCCCGAGCTGAGGAGGAAGAGCGCCGGGTCCTCCGGGCGCGAGGGGTGCCACTCCGGATCGGGCGCGCCCTCCTCCACCTCGTCCAGGTCGAGGACGCGGAGCCGGGCGTCCACCCCGCGGACCCCCGGGGCGAGCTCGCCCGAGGCCAGGACGAAGGTCCGCCCGCTCCAGCCGGGCGTGCCGCGCAGGACGCGCAGCACGCCGTTCTCCCGGCGGTAGCCGGGAGCCGGGGCGAGGGGCACCGCGGCGAACCCGCCGAGCACGCACCCCCAGAAGGCGGCGAGGAGCTCGTCGCCCCGGGCGAGCTGGAAGACCACGCGGTCGCCCGGGACGAGGCCCCGGCGCCGGAGCCCGCCGTTCACGCGCTCGGCGCGCGCCAGGAGGTCGGCGTACGACCAGGCGGACTCGGAGCCGTCCGCACGGAGAAGGACCACGTCGCGCGGCGAGGCGTGCCGCGCGGCCCGGTGGATGACCTCGGCGAGCCGCCGCGGCCCCGCCGCCTCGTCGGGGAGGGGCGGACCCTCGGCGAGCGCGGGACGGGGGACGGCGATCCCGGCCGGGTGGAGCGGGGACGGGCGGTTCATCGGCGGCTGTCCGGCGGAAGGGTGGGGCACGCCTCTTCGAGGCACGCGGCCAGCGTGCGCGCGAGAAGCTGCACGCGGGGCTCGTGGAAGAGGGTGTAGTGGTCCCCGGGGATCTCGTGGACCGCGACGGACGTCAGCCGGTCCCACCCGAGCGTCGGGTCGTCGCCCGCCCACGCCGGCTGGTCGCCGGCCCGGATGAGCGTGATCGGGCCCTCGTAGCCGGGGGCCTGGTAGCGGTGCGACGCCCGGAGGTTCTCGCGGAAGACCGCGAGGAAGCGGCGCATCTGCCGCGCCCCGGTCCCGGGGGGGACGAGGCCGGACGCCCGCACCTGCTCCATGAGGTGGTCGAGCTGCTCCCGCCGGCTCATCCCGCGGAGGGTGTCCGGGGAGATGTCGAGGTCCTGGCCGACCACCCCGCCCAGGTTCTTCGCGAACAGGGGGACGAGGTCCCCGGGCCCCATGGCGTCGGGATCGTGCCGGCCCCGGCGCGCGTGGGTGTCGATCAGGCCCAGGAAGGCGACCTCGGCCCCCTCCCGCCGGAGCAGGTGCGCCATCTCGAACGCCACCTTCCCCCCGAACGACCACCCCGCGAGCAGGTACGGACCCTCCGGCTGGATCTCGCGGACCGCGGCCACGTAGCGGGCCGCGAGCTCCGGGACCGATGCGCGCGGCACCCGCCCGTCGTGGAGCCCGCCGGCCTGCAGCCCGTACACGGGCCGGCCGGGGAGGGCGCGCGCCAGCCCCAGGTAGCAGAGGATCCCTCCGCCCACCGGGTGGACGATGAAGAGCGGGTGGCCGGACCCGTTCCCCGCCTGGAGCTGCACGGGGAGGTGCCGGCACACCTCTCCCCCGCCCTCTCCGCGGAGGCGGGAGGCCATCTCCTGCACCGTGGGCGCCTCGAACACAAGCGCCACGGGGATGCGGCGCCCCAGGAGCCTGCCCAGGCGGGCGACGAGCTGCACCGCCAGGAGGGAGTGGCCGCCGAGGTCGAAGAACGATTCCGCCACCCCCACGGCGCGCACGCCGAGGACCTCCTCCCAGGTCTGGGCGATCCGCAGCTCCAGCGGGTCGCGGGGCGCGCCGGAGGCGTGCGGGTCGTGCCGGTCGGGCCCTGGGGCCGGGAGCGCCCGGCGGTCCACCTTCCCGCTGGAGAGGAGCGGAAGCTCCTCCAGCACCACGAGGGTCGAGGGGACCATGTACTCGGGGAGGTGCTCCCGGAGGTGCGCGCGGAGCGCGGCGGGGTCGAGCCCGCTCCCCGGGCGGGGTAGGAGGTACCCCGCCAGGCGCGCCTCGCCGGACGCGCCCGCGTGCGGGACCACCGCGGCCCGCGCCACCGCCGGATGGCGCTGCAGCACCGCCTCGATCTCTCCGGGCTCCACCCGGAAGCCGCGGATCTTCACCTGGTCGTCCACCCGTCCCAGGAACTCCAGCGTCCCGTCGTCGCGCCAGCGGGCACGGTCGCCCGTCCGGTACATCCGCGCCCCCGGCTCCGGAGAGAAGGGGTCGGGGAGGAAGCGCTCCGCGGTGAGGCCGGGGCGGCCCAGGTAGCCGCGCGCCACCGCCGCGCCGCCGGCGTACAGCTCGCCGGGGACGCCCACCGGGACGGGCCGGAGCCCGCCGTCCAGGAGGTGGACCCGCACGTTGGCGACGGGGCGGCCGATCCCGAGCCTCACCCCACGCTCCACCCGCCCCGCGCTGGCGTTGACGGTGGTCTCGGTGGGGCCGTAGTGGTTCCAGATCCGCAGCTCCGGGCGGAGCGCGAGCGAGCGCTCCACCAGGTCCGGGGTCAGCGTCCCCCCGCCCAGGAGGAGGGCGCTCACCGCCGGCGGGACCGGCTCGTCCCGGAGGGACAGGTGGTCCACCACCGCGCTCCAGAGGGCGGGCACCCCGCCGAAGGCCACCCGCTCCCGCGTGGAGATCGCCTGCAGAAGTGCGGCGGGGTCGGCCACCGTCTCGTCGGAGACGATCCACGCCGCGTCGCCGCGGAGCAGCGGCGGGTACAGCTGGCGGACGTGGGCGTCGAAGGAGAGACGGCTGAGCAGCGGGAGCGCGTACCCCTCCTCCCCCATGACCTCGCGGTCGAACCAGCGGAGGTAGTTGACCACGCTCCGGTGCTCCACCAGGACCCCCTTGGGCGTGCCCGTGGAGCCGGAGGTGTAGATCACGTACGCCAGGTTCTCCGGTCCCACACCGCTCGCGGGGGCCTCGCCGTCCTCCGCGCCGATCGCCTCGCGGTCCGCGTCCAGGCGGACCAGCGCGCCCTCGAATCCGTCCGCCCACCCGGCCAGCCCGGCCCGGGTCACCAGGGCGCGGGCGCCCGAGTCCTCCAGCGTCTGCCGGAGCCGCCCGACGGGAGCCCCCGGGTCGAGCGGGACGTACGCGCCGCCGGCCTTGAGGACGGCGAGGACCGCCACCACCATCTCGGGGCTCCGCTCCAGGTGGATCCCCACCCGGGATTCCAGCCCCACGCCGCGGCGCGCCAGGTGGCGCGCCAGCCGGTTCGCGCGGCGGTCGAGCTCGGCGTACGTGAGGGTGCCGCCCTCCCAGAGGACGGCCGCCGCCTCCGGCGTCCGCGCCGCCTGCTCCTCTACGAGGGAGTGCAGGCAGTCGGAGGGCTCGGGCGGGGAGGGGTTCTCGCCGCAGCGGCGGAGGAGCTCCCGCTCGGAGGGGGCGAGGAGCTCGATCTCGGAGACGCGCACCTCCGGGTCCGCGGCGGCCTGCTCCAGGAGCGCGCGGAGGTGCCCCGCCATCCGACCGATGGTGGCGGCGTCGAACAGGTCGGTGCTGTAGTGGAAGGCCGCCTCCAGCCCCCGGGCGGTCTCGGTGACGGAGAGGCTCAGGTCGAACTTCGCCGTGTGCCGGCCCACCTGCAGCGGGGACACGTCCACCCCCGCGAGGGAGAGCGCCCCCTCCTGCGCGTTCTGGAGGGTGAACATCACCTGGAAGAGCGGCGCGGCGTTCGGGTCCCGGTCGGGGTGGAGCTCCTCCACCAGCCGGTCGAACGGGACGTCCTGGTGCGCGTACGCGTCCAGGGTGGAGCGCCGCACCGTCGCCAGGAGCTCGCGGAAGGTGGGGTCTCCCGGGGAGTCCGTGCGGAGCACCAGCGTGTTGACGAAGAAGCCGACCAGCCCCTCCACCTCCCGCCGGCCGCGCCCCGCGGTGGGCGCCCCCACCACCACGTGGTCGCGCCCGGTGTAGCGGTGCAGGAGGGCGGTGAAGCCCGCCAGGAGCGTCATGAAGAGCGTGGCGCCCGCCTCCCGGCTCCGCCCCTGCAGCGCATCCGCCAGCGCACGGGGGAGCCGCTCCTCGAGCACCGCGCCCGCGAAGGAGCGCCGGGCGGGGCGCGGCCGGTCGTAGGGGAGCGCCGGGGCCGGCTC
>DASYWD010000379.1 GCA_035936415.1 Longimicrobiaceae bacterium | reverse complement strand
CACCGGGGGCGCGCCGCTGCAGCCGGACGGCGCCCCCCGCCGCGCGAGCCAGGGCGCGGGCGGCCCGCTCTTCACCGATGCGACCGCCACCCACCTCCCGGCCACTCCGGGGAGCAGCATGGACACCCACTCGGTGGACGTGGACGGCGACGGCGACCTGGACGTGGTGATCGCCAAGGAGGTCATGCCCAACGTCCTCCTGCTCAACGACGGGACCGGGCGGTTCACGGTCTCGGTGGGGAGGATCCCGCCGGGCGAGCGCGACAGCGAGGACGTGGCGGTGGCCGACTTCGACCGCGACGGCGACCCGGACGTGGTGGTCGCGGGGGAGGAGGACCAGGCCAGCGAGTTCTACCTGAACGACGGCCGCGGCTTCTTCACCGACGCGAGCGCCCGGCTCCCGGCGCGGGGGACCGCCAACTCGGTGATCGCTGCGGACGTGGACGGCGACGGGGACGCGGACCTGCTCTTCGGGAACCACGGCCAGAACTTCCTCTTCATCAACGGCGGCGGGCACTTCAGCGACCAGACGCGCACCCGCCTCCCGGCGCTGGCCGACCTGACGCAGGACCTGGAGGTGGGAGACGTGGACGGGGACGGCGACCTGGACCTGGTGGTCGGGAACGTGGGAGACAACCGGCTGCTCCTCAACGACGGCCGCGGCTTCTTCACCGAGGCGGCGCCGGGGCGCCTCCCCCTCCGCTCCGCCGTGGAGGAGACGCGCGAGGCGGAGCTGGTGGACCTGGACGGGGACGGCGACCTCGACCTGTACTTCGCCAACGTGGCCTTCGTGGCGGGGGCCGATCCGCAGGACCGCATCCTGATCAACGACGGCCGCGGCTTCTTCACGGACGAGACCGCGCGCCGGCTGGGCAGGTTCACCTCGACGACGCTGGACGCCGAGTTCGTGGACCTGGACGGCGACGGCGACCTGGACCTGCTGACCGCGAACGTCAACGACACGAAGCCGTGCCGCGCCTTCCTGAACGACGGGACCGGGACGTTCAGGGAGGCGACCGGATCGGTGCTCCCGCCGGGGCTGACCGGCCACATGGTCGACATCGAGGTCGCCGACTTCAACGGCGACGGACGGCTGGACCTCTACCTTTCCAACTACGTCGGCGGGGCCGACCGTCTCCTGCTCGCGCGGGACTGACCCGCGCATGAGTCGGGACGTTCAGTGCGGCAGCTTCGGGCGGAGCCAGCCGTACGTCCAGGTGCCGGCGAGCGCGCTCAGGATGGCGACGCCGATCACTCCCACCCCACTGCCGAAGAGGGCGAAGAGCGGCCCGGGGCAGGCGCCCGTCAGCGCCCATCCCAGCCCGAACACCACCCCGCCCGCGCCGTAGCGGATGCCGCGCCCGAACGCCTTCGGCGGGATGGTGACCGGCTCGCCGCCCAGCGTGCGCGCGCCGGAGCGCTTGATCGCCTGCACGGAAAGGATCGCGACCGGGAGCGCGGTCGCGAAGAGGCCGAACATGTGGAAGCCCTGGAAGCGGAACATCTCCTGGATGCGGAACCAGGAGACCACCTCCGCGCGGATCAGCACGACCCCGAACAGCAGGCCGACGGCGAAGTAGACGGCCAGGCCGGGGCCGCGGCGCAGGGTGGTGGAGGCCGGTGCGGAGGACGCCACGATCGCCTACAGGACAAGGGGGAGGAGAAAGAAGGTCCCCACGATCCCGCCGACGAAGAACCCGGCCAGGGCGAGGAACGAGGCCGGCTGCAGGTCGGCCACGCCGGTGATGCCGTGCCCGGAGGTGCACCCCCCGGCGTACGCCGTCCCGAAGCCGACCAGGAACCCGCCGAGCACCACCACCGTCAGCCCGCGCAGCGTCAGCAGGCTGCCCCAGCTGAACAGGTCGTCCGGGACGAGGCCGCCGAAGTCGCGGATCCCCAGGGCGAGCAGGTCGGCCCGGGTCTGCGCCGCGATGGCGACCGGCTCGGAGTTGGCGAACACCGCCCCCGCCAGCACCCCGCCCGCCAGGATCCCCAGCGCGAAGGCCAGGTTCCATCCGCCCTCCCGCCGCCAGTCGTACCGGAAGTAGGCGACGTCACGGGGGAGCACCGCGGCGCAGGCGTGCCGCAGGTTCGCGGAAAGGCCGAACAGCTTGTTCCCCAGCAGGAGCAGCAGCGGGGCGAAGAGCCCCAGCAGGGGCCCGGCCACGTACCACGGCCAGGGACGGGTGAGGAATTCCGGCAAGGGACCTCCGGAGGTGAACGGGGACCGCGGGGCGGCCGGCACCATTCTCCGGCCGGCGGCCGCACAACCTACCCGGGTCCTGCCTGGGGCGCCAGCGCGGCGGCCGGCGCCGGCCAGGCGGGACTCGGCCGGCTCAGCTCCCGGGGGTCCCAAATTGCTGTTCCAGCGCGTCGGCCGTGATGTCGAAGTGGGCCGCATGCCAGGCCGGGTCTCCGTCCCGGAAGACGATCAGTTGCGGCGACTGGTGCTCGATGCCGGTCTTCTCCACCACGTAGCTCGACACGTCCGCCGAGTCGTTGACGTCCACCATGAAGAACGGCGCGTCGGGGTGCCGCTCCAGGAAGTGCTCCATCTGCTCGCGGGCCGCGGCGCTGATGGGGCACGTCGTGCTGTGCTTGTACAGGATCGCGGTCTCGCCGGACACGGCGGAGTCCACCTCGGCGGCGCTGCTGAGCTGCTTCATCACTCCATCCTGGTTCGCGTGTCGCCTTCCCTCCGGAACGGGTCCGCTCCGAAGGAAGGAGCGGCGGGTGCAAAGGCCGGACCGGCGGCCCCGGAGCGCGGACTAACACACGTTTACATCCGGGCCAAAACGTGCTAAGTTTATACGCCTACGCCATGTAACAGGCTACACGCCACCACCGCCTCCGACGATTTCAGGGGGTACAGCGCGGCCCGGGGCCGCACCCCCGCCGCCCCAGCCGCAGGAGTTCGCCGATGCCCCGATCCGCCGCACCCGCGAGCCACGCGCTCGTACGCGACCCTTCGCGCCTGGCGGCGCTCCGCCAGGCCGCGCTGCTGGACACGCCCGCCGAGGAGGGATTCGACCGGCTGGCGCGCCTGGCCGCCCGGCTCCTGTCGGCCCCCGTGGCGCTGGTCACCCTGGTAGACGAGGACCGGCAGTTCTTCAAGAGCTGCATCGGGCTCCCGGAGCCGTGGGCGAGTCGCCGGGAGACGCCGCTGTCGCACTCGTTCTGCCAGCACGCGGTCGCCTCGCGCGAACCGCTGGTGATCGCGGACGCCCGGGAGGACCCGCTGGTGCGCGACAACCTGGCCATCCGCGACCTGGGGGTGATCGCCTACCTGGGCGTGCCGCTCATCACCTCGGAGGGGTACGAGCTGGGGAGCTTCTGCGTGATCGACACGCAGCCGCGCGAGTGGACCGACGAAGAGGTCCGGACGGTGAAGGACCTCGCCGTGTCGGTGCTCTCCGAGATCGAGCTGCGGGTCGCCGTGCGCGAGCTGAAGCGCATGAACGCGGAGCTTCGCGCCGGGATCGCGCCCGGCTCGGCGGTGCGGGACCGGAATAGGTGGAAGCGCGACGGCGTCCGCCTCCGCCGGATCGAGGCGCTCGCGCTGCGGTCCAGCTATCGGCTGGCCTCCGGGTGCGCGTCGGTGGAGGACGTGGCGTTCAGCCCGCAGGACGTGCTCTGGCTGACGGGGAAGCTGTCACAGCTGCGCGCCTTCCAGACACCGGCCGGCGCGGAGGACGAAGGGCGCTGAGGAAGGCGGTGAACGGCGCGATAAGTGAGCGGCCCGGCGGGACTTCCGCCGGGCCGCTCTGCTGTCGGGGCGATCCGCGATTCGTCGAGCGCGGGGCTCGCTTCAGAACGGACAGTGTCTCAATCCGCCGCCATCCCCGCCTCCGGCAGGTAGTCGCCGGTGAATGACGCCTCGCGCACCATCGCCCCGGATGCACCCCCGCACGGCAGTCACGCGGGCGTCACCTGGATGATCTCCCCTGCCCGAACCACGGCAATCGCCTTGCGGATCCTGGGTGCGACGGCACGCAGGTCCTCCAGCATCGTGCTCCCCACTGCCAGCACGACGACTCCCAAGGCGAGGACGCCTACCGTCTGCTGGTGCGGAAGACCACGGTCCGCGGTGAGGAAGATGTCGAACTCCGCCTCCGCGAGCCGAAGAAGCTTCCCATTCCTGGTACCGGCCCAGCCCGCCTCGGCTACCGTCCGAACGTCGAACCCGGGCAGGTCGCGCTTCAGCAGGCGGGGAAGGTTCTCGTCGAGAAGGACCCGTCTCACGCAACGCGCGCGAGGAGCGCCTGCATGGCCTGCTCCAGGAAAGCGTTCACCTGTTCCCGCCGCACGGTCGGGAAGTTGTCGAGGAACCCGTCCACGCTGTAGCCACCTTCCAGGTACTCGACGAGCGTCTGAACGGGCACACGTGTACCCACGAAGACCGGCACCCCGGACAGAATCTCCGGATCGCTGTGGACCACGCTGCCGTCGGGCAGCGCGACGGGTCGATGGTCATCCATGCTGCACCTCGGTTCGGGACACCCGGTCACGGACCAGCGAGAACCGCGCCGGTGCGCGATCTCTCACGGCCAGGCCTCAGCAGTCCATACTCAATCCGCCGCCATCCCCGCCTCCGGCAGGTCGTCGCCGCTGAACGACTCCTCCCGCACCACCGCCGTCCCCGTCCGCTCGTCGTAGTCCACCCGCAGCACCTGGTCCAGGCTCTCCCGGATCCCCTCGATGTGCGTGATGAGGATCACCTGCTCGAACCGGTCCTCCAGGTGGTGCAGGAGCTGCACGACGTTGTCCCGACGCGCCACGTCCAGCGACCCGAACACCTCGTCCAGGATGAGGAGCGAGAGCGGATGCCCCGCCCGCTCCGCGATCATCTGCGAGAGCGACAGGCGCAGCACGAGGTTGGCGACGTCCTCCTCGCCGCCGGAGATCACCGGCTTCTCCTCCCCCTCGTCCAGCACCAGGATGTTGTACGCGTCGTCGATCTCCATGGCCGTGTAGCGGCCATCCGTGAGCTGGGCGAGGAAGGTGGAGGCGATCTCCGACAGCTCCGGCCGCACCTGCGCGTTCAGCTCCGCGCGCAGCTCCGAGAAGGCCAGGTCCAGCTCCTCGTGGTAGCGGAGGTCCGTCTCCCGCTCCACGATCTCCCCGGCGCGGGCGTGGTAGTCCGCCTCCCGGTGCCGCGCCCCCTGCAGCGCCTGCTCCGCCGTGGCGACGTTCCCCCGCAGCTCGGTGACGCGCAGCTCCAGGGCGCGGTACCGCTCGCTGGCGCCCTCGTACTCCGTGCGCAGCGCCGTGAACGCGTCCTCCGAGAAGGCCAGCGCCGCGCGCTCCGCCGTGACCGCCGCCCCGCGCTCCGCGGCGACCTTCTCCCGCCCCTGCGCGTCCACCCGGTCGCGCTCCCAGGCGGGGCGGCGGGCC
>DASYWD010000378.1 GCA_035936415.1 Longimicrobiaceae bacterium | reverse complement strand
GGATGGCCGCGGGCCGCTCCGCTCCTCCCGCGCACGAAACCCTTGCTTTCGGCGCCCCACCCCCGCAATCTTCGGTTTATGTTCGGATCTCTTCCGCACCCCGCCCCATGAGCGCCCGGGACGAAGCGCTGCGGCTGATCGGGGCCCTCCCGGAGTCCTCCACCTGGGAGGACGTCGTGCGGGCGCTGGCGGCCCGCGCGTACGGCCCCGGAACCACGGGAGCCGCCGCCCGCGTGCGGGAGCTCCGGGCCGAGTACGGGCCGCCGGAGGTCGGCGGGGGGGCGTACCACACCGAAGCAGGGAGCAACGCCGAGATGCCACTGAGCGAGCGCATCACCATGGAGCCGGGGAAGCGCGGGGGGAAGCCGTGCGTCCGCGGCCTCCGCATCACCGTGTACGACGTCCTGGGCTACCTGGCCTCCGGGATGTCCGAGGACGAGATCCTCGCCGACTTCCCGGACCTGGAGCGCGCCGACGTGCGGGCGTGCCTCGCCTTCGCGGCCGACCAGGGGCGGAGGGTGTGGCAGGTCCCGGCGTGAGGCTCCTCCTGGACGAGAACCTCTCGTACCGGCTGGTGGCGCTCCTGGCGGACGTGTTCCCCGGCTCGGCGCACCTGCGCGACGTGGGGCTCGTCGGCGCGGACGACGGCCGGGTGTGGGAGCACGCCCGCGCACACGGGCTGGCGATCGCCTCCAAGGACGCGGACTTCCACGAGCGCTGCATCCGGCACGGCCCCCCGCCCAAGCTGGTGTGGATCCAGCGCGGGAACTGCTCCACCCGGGACGTGGAGGCGATCCTGCGCCGCCGCCGCGCCGACCTGGAGCGCTTCGGCGCCGACCCGGAGGCGGCGGTGCTGGTGCTGGAGTAGGGTGCGGAAGTGCGAAGTGCGAAACTGCGCCCCGGCGGATCGATCCGCCGGGGCGTCCGCACGTCCGGCGTGACCCGGTCCGGCCGCACGCAAGCATGGACATCCGCGGGGGGGGAAAAGGATCCATGCGGTACTCTCGCCGCTGCCGTGCGATCTTTATTGCGCATTGCGTGACTCAGCGCCTAGATTGCGGACCGTTCGGCGAGCAGCCTTTCCCTCCACACTACCCGCCTCCCGGAACATCTCATGCGCGCACCATGGGGCCTCCTCCCGCTCCTTGCGATCACCTTTGCCGTCGGCTGCGACGGCGCCCCCCCGACGGGAAGCCACGAGGCGGCACAGGTCCAGGCGGTCACCGTCGACGCTCTGACCGGGACGGTCGGAAGCACGCTTCCGACTGCACTGGCGGTCCGCGTTCTGGACGACAGGGGCAGAGCCATGGGCGGCGTCACGGTCGCCTGGTCCGTCACGGCGGGTGGCGGCGCCGTGGACCCGGCCACGTCCGTCACGGACATGGAAGGAGTGGCCCGGGCGAGCTGGACCCTCGGTCCGAGCGCCGGCACGCAGGGCGCTAAAGCCGCAGTAGGCGAGATCGCGCCCGTCCTCTTCACGGCGACCGCGAGACCGGAAGCCGTTGCCCTCGCGGCGCCGACGAGCGGCAACGGGCAATCGGGCGAGGTCGCGGGAGTCCTCTCGGACTCGCTTGTGGTCCGCGTCGCCGACCGGTACGGCAATCCCGTCCCGAACGTCGCGGTGGCGTGGCTGGTGAGCGCGGGCGGGGGAGCCGTCTCTCCCGCCGCCACGGCCACCAACGATTCGGGCCTGGTGAAAGCCCGGTGGGCCCTGGGACCGGCGGTCGGGGCGCAGGCGGTGGGGGCACGGGCCGCGGGGGTGGCGGAGGCACACGCGCAGTTCCGGGCGGCCGCGGAAGCACGGCCGGGGAGCATCGTCCTGTCCCCCTGGAGCGGCGACGCGCAGACCGGCACCGTCGGGCGCACGCTCTCCGGCCCGCTCGGGGTCAGGGCGGTGGACCGGCTCGGGCGCGCGGTAAGCGGCCTGAGCGTCGCCTGGGAGGCGACGGAGGGCGCCGGCT
>DASYWD010000377.1 GCA_035936415.1 Longimicrobiaceae bacterium | reverse complement strand
CTCCGGGGGAGGGCGCGGCGCGGGAGTCGAGGGGGCGTAGCGGGCGGGCGGCTCAGCGCGGCTTGCCGCGCCGCGCCGCCTTCTGCGCCTTGGTGATCTCGCCCTGCACGTGCTTGAGCGCCTGCTGGCGCTGCTCCAGGTGCCGCTTCGCCAGCTCGGCCTGCTTCAGCTTGGCGCCCTCGTTCCCCTTGTAGCGCTGCCGGGTGAGGAACTTGTTCATGATCCGGAGCAGCGGGGCGCCGACGTACTTGAGCATGAACGCCTTCCCCTTGCGGCCGTGCTTTTCGTGGTCGGCGACGGCGTACGGCAGCGCCTGGAGCGAGTCCTGGATCTGCCGGTGCATCTTCGCGGGGTCGCGCTTCTTTTTCTTCTGGTTCGCCATGGTTCCGGTCGGCGGAATCGTGAGCGTTGCGGGGTTTTCGGGGTATCAGGAAGGGTGCTCCGGACCGCGCCGGAACCGTCCCCTCCGATGCTGACAAGCTAACGGTTGTACGGCGATATATGAAGATTGTCCACCTGGCCGACCTGCACCTGGGCTTCCGCGCCTACCACCGCGCCACCCCCCGGGGGATGAACGTGCGGGAGGCGGACGTGGCCGACGCCTTCCGCCGGGCCGTGGCGCGCACCGTGGAGCTGCGGCCGGAGCTGGTGCTGATCGCCGGGGACGTGTTTCACACGGTGCGCCCCTCCAACGCCTCCATCGCCGAGGCGTTCCGGCAGCTCTCCGTGCTCTGCGAGGGACTCCCGGACGTGCCGGTGGTGCTGATCGCCGGAAACCACGACTCCCCGCGCTCCTCGGACACCGGGAACATCCTCGCCCTGTTCCGCGAGATCCCCGGCGTCCACGTGGTCGCGGAGGAGGCGCGCGCCGTGCACCTCCCCCAGGTGGAGACCTCGGTCCTCTGCCTCCCCCACAACGCGCTGGCGGCGGAGGGCGGAGACCCCGTGCCGATGGAGCCGGACCCGTCCATGCGCCACAACGTGCTGATGCTGCACGGCACCGTGGGCGGGAGCGTGGCCGAGCAGAAGCTGCGCTACGTGACCGAGTACGGCGGCGCCGTCGTGGCGGACACCGACATCGGCCCGGAGCGGTGGGACTACGTGGCGCTGGGCCACTACCACATCGCCACGGAACTGGCCCCGAACATGTGGTACGCCGGGGGGATCGAGCGCACCTCCACCAACGTGTGGATGGAGGCGGAGGGCCCCAAGGGCTTCCTGGAGTACGACACGGAGCGTCGCCGCGCCACCTTCCACCCGCTGCAGACGCGGCCGGTGGTGGACCTGGCGCGCCTCTCCGCCAAGGGGCTCACGGCCGCCGAGGCGGACGAGCGGATCCGGGCCGCGGTGGAGGGCGTCCCCGGCGGGATCGCCGGGAAGATGGTGCGCCTGGTGGTGACCGACATCCCCCGCCCGGTGGTGCGCGAGCTGAACCACAAACGGATCCGCGAGTGGAAGGCGGAGGCGCTCCACTTCCACGTGGACGCGCGCCCCCCGGAGATCCGCCGGATGGCGGCTTCCGGCGCGCCGGTGCGCCGGCAGACGCTGCAGGAGCAGGTGTCTAGCTACCTGGCGAAGCACTGGACGCTCAGCTCCGAGACGCTGGAGCGGGCGCGGCTGGTGGAGCTGGGGACGCACTACGTGGACCGCACGGAGGACGCCTGACGCCATGCGCCTGATCCGCCTGCGCCTGCGCAACTTCCGGCAGCACGCCGACACCGAGGTGTTCTTCCGCCCCGGCCTCACGGGGATCATCGGGCCCAACGGGGCGGGGAAGTCCACCATCCTGGAGGGGATCGCATGGGCGGTGTACGGCGCCCCCGCCGCCCGCGGCACCAACGACACCATCCGCTTCAACCGCGCCGCCCCCCGCACCCGCGTGGAGGTGGAGCTGGAGTTCGGGCTGGGGGGCCACGAGTACCGCGTCGTCCGCACCCTGAACAGCGCCGAGGTCTACCTGGACGGCGGCGCCGCGCCCGTGGCCGCCACGCTGGGGGGCGCGACCGCCTACCTCCAGGGGCGGATCGGGATGTCGCGGGAGGAGTTCTTCAACACCTACTTCACCGGGCAGAAGGAGCTGCAGTTCCTTTCCGCAATGGGCCCGGCGGAGCGGGGGCGCTTCCTGTCGCAGGTGCTGGGCTACGAGCGGCTGCGCCGCGCGCAGGACCTGACGCGCAACCGCCGCAACGAGCTGCGCCACGAGATCAAGGGGCTGCGCACCGCCCTGGGCGACCTGGACGAGATCGTGGCGGACCGGCTGGCCGCGGAGCAGCGGGTGGCGGATGCCCTCGCGGCGCACCGCGAGGCGAAGGAGGCGCTGGAGGAGGCGGGGGTGGTGGTGCGAGAGCTGGCGCCGCGCTGGCAGCAGGCGCAGGCCACGCGCGACCGCTTCCGGGAGCTGACGCACGCGGCGGAGGCGGCGGAGCGGGAGCGGGAGGGGGCGCGCCGCGACGTGCTCCGCGCCGAGGCCGAGCTGGCGGCCGTCGCCAAGGCGGAGGGTGATCTGGCGCCGCTCCGCGTGCAGCTGGAGGAGCTCCCCGCGGTGTTCGCGGAGAGCGAGCGCATGGCGGAGCTGGCCCGCAAGGAAGAGCGCCGCAAGGCGCTCGCCGCGCAGCTGGCAGAGCTGGACGCCGAGCTCGAGCGTACGCGGGAGCGGCTGGAGAAGCTGGAGCAGGCTCCGGAGCTGGAGCGCCAGTACGCGGAGGAGCTGGAGAAGCTTCGTGCCGAGCGTGCCACGGCAGAGGAGGAGCTCGACGAGAAGAAGACGGCATGGCTCCGCGACCGGCAGGACGCACAGACCAAGCTGCAGACCAAGCGGGACGAAGGCACCGCGCTGAAGGAGCAGATCCGGAACATCGAGGAGCTCGGTCCGGAGGGCGCCTGCCCCACCTGCGGGCGTCCGGTCGGCGAGGACTACGAGCGCCTGCTGGAGGAGCTGCAGGACCAGTGGGTGGAGGTGGTGCAGGACGGGAAGTGGTGGAAGAATCGGTCCGACCAGCTACAGGACAAGCCCGACGACGTGGCGGAGCTGGAGCGCCGCCTGAAGTCGCTCACGGAGCAGGTGGACGACAAGGCGCGCAAGCACACGCGCTGCAAGGCGGCAGTGGACGAGCTGAAGACCGTGCGGGAGGACCGGACGAAGCGGGAGGAGCGCCGGGCCTCGCTGGCCGCGGAGCTGGAGGCGGTCCCCGCCGGCTACGACCGCGAGCAGCACCGCCGCGTCGACGAGCGGCTCCGCGTGCTCCGCGACACGGAGAAGCGGGCCGCGCGCCTGGAGGAGAG
>DASYWD010000376.1 GCA_035936415.1 Longimicrobiaceae bacterium | reverse complement strand
CGCCCCGGGCGGCGCGAAACCGCGCCCCGGAGCGGAGGTTGCGCCGCTCCAACGGGTGTGTGGCGCCGGTGCAACAAAACCCGGCGGCGAGCCGCGCCGGGGTGCCGTGCGCGCCCGGGGAATGCGGAGCGGTGGCGCGGGGATCCGCCCTGCGGGGTGCTGCGGCCCCCGGCTTGCTCTACCCCCCATCGATCCGGCCGTCTCTCCCAACGTCGCACGACACACGTTCCCGGCCCATGCACAGCGGACCTCCCTCTCGATACACCGAGCCTTCGGCGGAACTCGTTCCGCTCGACACGCAGCCCGCGGCCTTCGGCTTCCGCCCGGACGCGGCCGTGGAGCCCGCCGCGAACCCGCTCCGCCGCTACCTGTCTTCGCTGAAGCGGTACAAGTGGATCGTGCTGGGCGTGGTCGCGCTGGGGACGGCGGCCGGCGCCTTCGCGACCCGCTTCGTCCAGCCCGAGTACACCGTCCGCTCCACCGTGTGGATCGAGACGGAGGGCAGGGGGGCCGCCACCAGCGGGCCGATCCGCTCCGCCGGGCTCCTCCAGGCGAGCGCGTGGGTGGAGCTGCTCCGCTCCTACGCGGTGCTCGACCACGTGGTGCGCGAGGAGCGGCTCTACCTCCAGCCCGGCTCCCCGGCGGACGCGGAGGCGCTCGCCTCGCTCACGCTGAAGGAGCAGTTCCGCCCCGGCGAGTACAGGCTGACCGTGGACAGGTCCGGCCGGAGCTTCCGCCTGGCGACCCGCGATGGCGCCACCGTGCAGGAAGGAGCGGTGGGGGACTCCATCGGGAGCGCGGTCGGGTTCAGCTGGCTCCCGCCGCGGCAGCTGCTCACCCCGGACCGGACCGTCAACTTCACGGTGGTCACCCCGCGCGACGCCGCGGTGGAGCTGAGCCGCGCGCTCCGCTCGTCGCTCACCGACAAGGAGGGGAACTTCCTCCGGCTGGAGCTGGACGGCACCGACCCGCGCAAGATCACCTCCGTCATCAACACGCTCACGGACCGCTACATCAGCGTGGCGGCGGAGCTGAAGCGGGCCAAGCTCAAGGAGACGGCGAACATCCTCCAGGAGCAGCTCGCCTACGCCGCGAACAACCTCCAGCAGGAGGAGGGGTCGTTCCAGGGCTTCCGCGTCCAGACCATCACCATGCCGTCCGAGCGCGGCGTTCCCGTGGCGCCGGGCGTGGCCATCACGCAGGACCCGGTCTTCCAGAACTACTTCCAGCTCAAGCTGGAGAAGGAATCGATCCGGCGCGACCGCGACGCGATCGCCCGGGTGACGCGCTCCGGGGGCGGCGGGCTTCCGCTGCACTCCCTGGAGGCGATCCCCTCGGTGCAGCAGTCGTCCACGATCCGCGCCGCGCTCGCGGAGCTCACGACCAAGGAGGCCGAGCTCCGCGCCATGCGCACCAAGTACACGGACCTGTACGATCCCGTCCGCCGCCTGCAGGGCGAGGTGGAGACGCTGGAGCGGAGCACCATCCCCGGGCTCGTGTCGGGGCTGAACGCCGAGCTGGCCGCCCGCGAGGCCGCCATCGACGCGCTGATCGGCTCCGCCGCCGGGCAGCTGCAGCAGATCCCGCCCCGCGCCATCGAGGAGGCGCGCCGCGAGCGCCGCGTCGCGAGCGCGGAGCAGCTCTACAAGATGCTCCAGCAGCGGTACGAGGAAGCGCGCCTCGCCGAGGCGACCACCGTACCCGACATCCGGGTCCTGGACCAGGCGACGGTGCCGTTCAGCCCGTCCAAGGACCCGCGCATCCAGCTCTTCCTGCTCTTCTCGCTGGGGAGCCTGGGGCTGGTGCTGGCCGGCGTGGTGGCGTTCGACCGCTTCAACCCCAAACTGGTGTACCCGGAGCAGGTCACCGGCGGGCTGGGGCTCCCGGTGCTGGGAGCGATCCCCCGCGCCCGCAAGCACCTGGACACCGGGGTGGGGAGCACGGCGCACCTGGTGGAGGCGTTCCGGAGCCTGCGGCTCAACGTGGTGCACGCCACCGGGGCCTCGGGGTCCCGGGCGCTGACGGTGTCCAGCCCGGGGAGCGGCGAAGGGAAGTCCTTCGTCACGGTGAACCTGGCGCTCTCCTTCGCGGAGCAGGGGCACAGGACGCTCCTCATCGACGGCGACCTGCGCCGGGGGACGCTGCACCACCTGCTGAACTTCAACCGCAAGCCGGGGCTCACCGACTACCTGCAGGGCACCGTCCCCGCCTCCGAGATCGTGCAGACGACGGCGTACCCGCACCTGGACGTGATCGGAAGCGGGACGCGGACGCAGGCCGGGCCGGAGCTGCTGGGGTCCGAGACCATGGCGGAGTTGCTGGCCGACCTGCGCTCGGAGTACGCGGTAATCCTGGTGGACAGCCCGCCCATGGGCGCGTGCGTGGATCCGCTGGTGCTGGGCACCCTCACGCGGGACATGCTGGTGGTGCTCCGCACCGACGTGACCAGCCGGTCCATGGCCGAGTCGAACATGGCCATGCTCGACCGGCTCCCCATCCGGGTCCTGGGCGCCGTGGTCAACGGCACGCTCCCGAACGGCGTGTACAGCGCCTACGAGTACCTCCCGGGCTACGAGGTGGCGGACCTTCCGGACGACCGCCTGGGCTCGGGCGAGGTTCGTCAGCTCCAGGGCGCCTGATCCCCGGCGGGGCGGCCCGCCGAACTCCAAACTCGCGCACCCGATTCGGGCAGGAGCGATCGATGAAGCTGTTCCGGCTGTTGGCCCTGGCCTCCCTCCTGGTCGCCGCGGCGGTCCCGGCGCGGGCCCAGGGCACGGTGAACTGGGACCCCAAGCGGGTCCACGTGACGCGGCAGGACCTCCAGGAGCTGCTCACGGAGTACGAGCAGCTCCTGGCCTCCTCCTCCCACAGCGGCCAGTACAAGGAACGCATCCGCGTGGAAGCGGAGGCGATCCGGACGCGGCTCCGCGACGGCGACGTGCAGGTGGGCGACCAGGTCGCCGTGTTCGTCGAGGGGAACCAGGAGCTCTCCGACACCTTCACCGTGCGCCCGGGCCCGGTGCTGTTCCTCCCCACCATCGGCGACGTCCCGGTGGGCGGGCTGCTCCGCTCCGAGATGGGCGCCCGGGTCGCCGAGCACCTGGCGCGCTACATCGTGGACCCGGTCGTACGGGTGCAGCCGCTCATGCGTGTCGCCGTCGCCGGGCAGGTGGGCTCGCCGGGGTTCTACACCGTCCCCTCGGAGTCGCTGATCTCGGACCTGTTGATGGCTGCGGGCGGACCTACCGGGACCGCGGACCTGCGGAGGGTATACGTGGAGCGGCGCGGGGCCAAGCTGGTGGAGGGGGAGGTGGTGCAGCAGGCCATCTCGGAGGGGCGGACGCTGGACCAGATGAACTTCCGCCCCGGCGATCAGATCCACGTGCCCCAGGTGCGCCAGCGGGTGCTGAACAATCCCTGGGCGATCACCCAGGCGATCGGCGCGACGGTGGCGCTGGTGGGCCTGATCGCGAGGGTGCTGTAGCCGTACGCGGCTGCAGCGTTCTCACCCGGCGGGTGGGGGCGGCGCGTCGTCTCCCCTTACGGCCTGGGCGAGGAGGTCGGCCCAGTACGGCTCCAGCGAGGCGACGCCCAGCAGCTCCTCGGTGAAGCCGTTCCCGCGGAGTGCGTGCCGGACGATCACCCCCTCGGCGAAGTGCGGGTGCCGGTGCCATCCTTCCGGGTCCCGCTCCACCATCCGGCGGTAGCCCTCTCTGGCGTCCTCCGGGAGCCAGGCCCGGAGGAAGCTCACCACCTCCTCCCGGATTCGGGGATCCATCGCGTCCCTCCGGTGCGCAGTGCCGCCAGGCTCGCCCCGCTCCGGGGCCCGGCAAGTCGCGAACCGCGCCGGAGGGGCGGTGCAGTTCCCACGGGAGGTCAGTTCGCGCCAGCAAGCGCAGCCCGAGGTGCGGGTCGTCTGCCCCGAACTGTTGTTGCACTCCCGTTACACTTACGGCGCGGACGCGGCGGCCGGACGGCTGCTGCCCAGGACAAATCGTTGGCGGAGAAGGCCATGGCCCACATCGCCCCCGGGCTTCCGCGCGGCACGGGGGGTGCACCCCGCCGGTCCGTGGGCGTGCCGGTCCGTCCCGCGCCCGCCACGTCCGCCGAACCCCGGAACCCGTGCTCATGCGCGCAGACACCTGCCTCCCCGTCCCCGGCGTCTTCCTCCCCTCCGGGAACCGGGAGCGGCCGGCGAGCCCCGCATTCCCGATGGACGACCCCGAACAGCTACCCCGTGCCGCCGCAGACGAGGTGCCGGGGGCGGCCGGCGGACTCGACCAGCTGATCCGTCTCGCCGCCCTGACGCTGGGGGCGGACGTCGCAACCGTGTCGCTGGCCCGTTCCGAGGGGCTGGTGCTGGAGAGCGAGGTCCGGCTCCCCGACCTGCGGGCGACCCGACGCAGCCGGCCGCTCGCCACCTCGCTCGCGCGCTACACCCTCGACGCCGACGAGCCCCTCGTGGTCCACGACGCGCTCACCTTCCCGCTCGACCCGGAGGTCACCTCCCTCGCCGATGGGTTCCGGAGCTATGCGGGCGTCCCGCTGCACTCCTCCGGGTCCGGGGTGCCGGGGACGCTCAGCGTGGCGGGGTATGCGCCGCGCGACTGGACCCCCGCGGAGATCGAGGTCCTCCGCATCATCGCACGGACCATCGTGGCGGAGATCGACCTGAAGGAGGAGATCCGCCGCCTGGAGCGGGCGCGTGAGGAGCAGGCCATCTCCGAGCGCCGGAACGCGCTGCAGCAGCTCGCGCTGGGGCTCCGTCACGAGCTGAACAACGCCCTCGCCGGGCTGATCCTGGAGGCCGAGCTGCTCGCCGGGGGCGGCGCCGGGTACGAGCGGTACCGCGAGGCGGTGGCCTCCATCCAGGGCCAGGTGTGGCGCATCCACGACGTGCTGCGGCGCCTGGACGACGTGGACGCGCTCCCCACCAAGCCCTACCTGGATTGCGGTGTCATGATCGACCTGTCGGAGCAGGGCCGGACCTGAGCCTCACCGGCACCGCAGCCGGCCGGGTGCGCCGAATCGGCGTGGGGGGTGGCGGCGATCCGGAAGAGCGCAAACCCGGGGTTCGCGTACACAGGCCGGAAGCTCGCAGGGTTCCGCTCCACGAGCGCCCGGGCATCGTCCTGGCCGGTGCGCACCACGACGTAGTCCATTCCGCCCCGGGCCAGGTACGCCAGAGAGGTGCTGTCGTCTGCCCGGCGGGGTGGAGGAGCCGCCGATCTCCCCGCGAAGAGCGCGAGCGCTCGCGGGCGACTCGCGATGAACCGGTCTTCCGGACCCGTGTGGCTCCGGACGTACCGGTACAGATCCGCCGCGTCGCCGCTCGCGGTGCCCACCCAGGAAGGGTGCCGGTGGACGTCGGACAGTCCCACGACGGTCTGAGCTGCCACCACTGCCGCGACCACGGCCACCCCGGCACGGCCAGCGCGCCCGGCATCCCGCGCCGCGCGCGACGCGCCCAGCACCGCGTAGACGACGTACAGGGGAAGGATGGGGACGAGGTAGCGCGCGATGGTCGCCGGCCAGAGGAAGGCCGCCGCGAAATAGGCGAGGAAGAAGACCTCCGGGGCGGACGGACGGCGGATCCTCGCGAAGAGGCCGATGGCGGCGAGCACGGCCGTGGTGACGGCGAGCGCCTTGGCCGTGGCGAGGCGCAGGCCGACGGCGGCGCCGTCGCCCGCCCACAACGACGCGAGCGCGTACGCCATGCGCCTGACGCGGTCCGCGCCGGGCAGGAACAGCGAGCTGCCGTACGCCGCGGCGAGGTCGCGGATCTGCTGGTAGTACCCGGCCCCGGGTGGGACCAGGAGGAACTGGGCTCCCAGCGCGAGTCCCGCGAGCACCGCCCCCACGAGGAGCACGCCCCGCGGCCGCCTGGCGCGCAGGAGGAGCACGACGGCCCAGGTGGGGACCAGTACGAGCCCGATCGTGCGGGTCGCCACGGCAGCGAGGACTGCTGCGGCCGCGGCCAGGGTCCAGGGCACACGCCTCCCGGGGGGAAGGTCCGGGTCGGCCGAGCGGTCGATCAGCAGGACGGCGGCCAGGCAGAAGAAGGTGAACGGCAGGTCGGGAAGCAGGTTCTGCCGGAAGCGCCAGAGGTACGGGTGGAGGCCGACGACGGCGATGGTCGTGCCGACCGCCACCGGGGCGAGGTCCCGGCGGGCGAAGCGTGCGACCAGGAGCAGAATGCCGGCGAAGGAGGCGGCGACCACGACCTTCATCGCCAGGAAGTCGAGCCCGAACGCCGCAAACACGGGAGCGAGGAGGAGCGGGAAGCCGAGGGGGTAGGTCGGAGGGCTGTACCAGGGGTTCAGCGGATTGTACAGGTAGCCGGTGTCGCCATAGGGGCGCCCCTCCAGCAGGTTGCGGGCGTGGAGCACGTACAGAGCCCAGTCGTCCCCGAAGTCGGGCCCGGGGCCGTTCGTCAGGGTCGCCAGGTGGACCAGGGCGATCAGCGCCATGAGCAGGGTCGGGCCGTGCCGCCGCGGCCGCGCCCTTTCCCTGATGAATTCCAGGAGCTTCGGACCGGGGTGGCGGTGCTGCGCGGATCTCATGGCGGGGCCAGCGGACACGGGAGAAGACGGCACCGCACCACGTCCGTCGGCTTGTCCATCGGGTAAGCGGCTACCGGTCGCGCGGGACGACGACCCGGCTCCGGGTGACCGCCGGCTCGCGGGTGCTCCGGATGGGGCGGGTCTGCACCACCTCGCCCACCGGGATGCCCAGGAGGATCGGCTCCGGCCGCGGCTCACCCGGTGCGGCAGCGGGCGCCGCGGCGGCGGGCGGCGCCTGCTCCCGCAC